>JBFKXV010000316.1:0-3862 GCA_041637935.1 Burkholderiales bacterium
CGACGCCCGTCGTGGATCCTCAGTTCGCGTTTCTGCTTGTCCACGCCCTGCCAGCCGCTGTCACTGCCGTCCTTGTCGCGCCGTGTGAACACCTTGCCGTTTCTGTACAGCGAGGACTCCGCCGAGCCGTCCAGATACGGCAGGGTGCCAGTGGTTCCCTCCTCTACCCGCACCGCTTCTGCTAGTTCATTCATTTGTTCCACCTTTGCATTCAAAATCCGATGTTAATCCGCTCATCGCCATTGTTAATGATACTCGCCTTCACGATCCGATACGCAGGCGCAGTCGGCAGATCACCCTACCCTTGGTTCACGACCCGCCCCCGGCCATTCAAGCGAGTGCCGGCGCGATACCAACATGGCAGCGGGGTCACATCGCCCGTACCGTCAGCACGCCGAGCAAGGTCATCGCGATAGAGCCGATCACGTGTGTTGATATCAACAGCAGCAACCACCCGTAGCGGGCCGCGTTGAGCAGGCCCACCGCTTCGGCGGAAAAACTTGAAAAAGTCGTCATGCCGCCGAGAAAGCCGGTAATGATCAACAATCGCAGTTCCACCGGCAGTTCAGCATGCTGCGCGAAAAACTCGACGGCAATGCCGATCAAATAGCCGCCGAGTAAATTCGCCGCCAATGTTCCGAGCGGCAAGTTGGGCAAAACGGTATTGAGCGCAATACCCAGGCCCCAGCGTACCCACGCACCGACCGCGGCGCCGACGCCCACCGCGAGAAACCCTGTATACGGCATAGCGTTCACTCCCGACTTGGATCAGCCGCGATTATAGGTGGCGGCCGTGAATCACGGCACGGTGAAGCCGTGCTTTTTCAGAATGGCCCGTGCCTGCGGCGAGTTGACGAACTCGACAAAGCGTTGCGCGGCGACCGCATGGCGCGTATCGGCGACAACCGCGATCGGGTAGCTTATCGGCTGCTCGAGCGGGACTTCCATCAGCACCTTGACTCGTCCCGCCATCGCCCGGGCGTCGGTCGCGTAGACAAAACCGGCATCAACCTCACCGCGCGCCACATAGTCGAGGCTTTGGCGCACGTGCTGGGTGTTAATGAACTTCGGCGCCAGTACCTGCCACAGACCGGCTGACTGCAACGCGTGCATCGAATAGCGGCCGGCCGGAACGCTGGCAGGATTGCTCACCGCAATCCGTTTGACATTGTCGCTTCGTAATTCATCGAGCGTCGCGATACGCAACTTTGAGTCGGCCGGCGCGATCAGCACCAGCGAGTTACCCGCAAAATCGACCCGCGAGTTCTTTATCAACAGGCGCCTTTGCTCGGCGCGATCCATGGTTTCCTGATCAGCGGTCGCAAACACGTCAACCGGTGCGCCGCGATCGATCTGTTGCAGCAGCTGGCCGGAACCGCCGAAGTTCATGACCACCGTGTCGCCGGCATTTGTCCGCTCGAATATCTCGCCCAGTTCGGTGAAGGCGTTGGTCAGACTCGCCGCTGCCGACACGATCAGTTCGGCCGCATAGGCACCACTTACGGCCGCCGTCAATGTCAACGCAACAAGGACTTGTTTGATTGAATGATTCAATGTCGGCTGCTCAAACGTCCGTATTCCCGAGCGTTGCGCGCTCACCCATCTGCCTGAAGTGCGTCTGCGTCGCTGCCGGTTGCAGAGATTCCGGAAGCGTTCATGAGCATTTTGCGGATTTCTCCGCGTACCGGATTGCCGAACGCATCTCGATAGGGCGCACCTTTCAGATCAATAGTCCGCTGCAACTTGCCACGGCGCAGCAACACCAGATTCTCGGCCAATGCAGCGACGTCCTGCGGATCATGGGTAATCACCAGCAGCGGCACCTGGAATAGCCACTGCGTATTGAGCAGTTCTTGCCGCATGCGAATACGCAGCAGAGGATCGAGCGCTGCAAAGGGTTCGTCGAGTAACAGAATTGCCGGCTTGCGTAACAACGCACGCGCCAACCCGACCCGCTGGCGCTGACCACCCGAGAGTTGCCATGGGTGACTGGTTGCCAGCTCGGATATCTCGAACAACTCGAGCAGATCGTGTACGCGCCGCATCACCTCGCGGCGCGGCTTGCGATGCAACCACGTCGACTCGGCGAACGCGACGTTCTCCTCTACCGTCAGATGCGGAAACAGCGCGTAGTCCTGAAAAAGATAGCCGACATTACGCTTACGCGCCGGAATATCAATGCCGGCAGCAGAGTCAAACAGTACCCGCCCGTCGACAGCGATTCTGCCTTCGTCGGGATGCTCCAGTCCGGCAATTGCCTTCAGCGTGACACTCTTGCCGGCACCGGACGCGCCGAAGACAACATTCAGATCATCCTCACAGACGAAGGCGAGGTCCAGATGAAACGCCTGCGAACCGGAGCGAAGCGTCTTTCGAATGTCGACTTCGATACGCATGACAAACTCAGTTGGCGGCGTGACGCGGTTTCAGAAAGTGTCCGGAGCCAACCAGAATCAGCACGCAAACCAGCGACGTTACGATGACCAGGAAATTTGCGACGTTATCGTTTCCCGCCTGAACAGCCTCGTAAACTGCAATGGACAATGTCTGGGTGCGCCCGGGCAAACTGCCGGCCACCATCAGGGTGGCGCCGAACTCTCCCAGCGCACGTGCAAAGGCGAGCATGGCGCCCGCAAGGATGCCGCGCCACGCCAATGGCAGCGTGACGCGAGTGAACACATGCCACTCGGACTTGCCGAGAACCCGCGCCGCTTGCTCATATTGCGATTCAACGCCTTCGAATGCCGCCCTGCTTGCTTTGTAAACCAGCGGGAACGCCACTACCGCAGCGGCAATGACCGCGCCTTGCCAGGTAAACACCAGGGTAATTCCGAGCTCCCGGTCGAGCCATTCACCGATGACCCCGCGCCGGCCAATCAGTACCAGCAAGTAATACCCGAGTACGGTGGGCGGCAGAACCATCGGCAATGTCATTACCGCATCGAGAAATTCCCTGCCCGGGAAGCGCCACTTGGCAACCAGCCACGCCACCGTGATGCCCGCCAGGCCCGATAAGAGCGTTGCCCAACCGGCCACTTTGAGGCTCAGGAACAGGGGAATGAGGACCGCTTCGGAGGTGAGATTCACGACGTGTCGTAAAGGACCGGGGAACTGATTTTTGGGTCGGACGAGCGCCAACCGAGCGTTATATTGCTTTGAATATAACACCGTTTGACGCAGGCGGATATAGCGCCTCGTGCCGGTCGTCAGGCAAAAAAAGGGCGCTTCCATCGGAAGCGCCACAGCAATGCTCGAAAGGAGTCGACAGGTCATGTGAGCCTGTCTTTTTTCGCGTACCTGCGCTGTATTTAACGGGATATAGCGATCGGCGTCAAGCGCTAACTTGAATATTTCGCTTTTGATATCCAACTAACTGATATTTAATTGATAAAACTGCGCCAGCCGGCTCAGCGCATGAGCTCGGAGAACTCGCCCATCTCCCGCGCCACGCTGGCGCAAGCCTTTTTCTCCATTTGCCGGTAGCGCTTGACTACGTCTTGACCAAGTTGCGTCACCTGCGCCCCGCCGCCTTGCGCTCCGCCGGTCAATGTCTCGACCAACGGCGACTTGAAGCTGGCGTTCATGGTATCGACCAGCAACCAGGCTCGGCGGTAGGACATGCCCAGTCTGCGCGCCGCAGCCGATATCGAGCCGCTCTCGGCAATTGCATCGAGCAGGTCCGCCTTGCCCGGACCCATGGCGATGGATTTGCGGAAACTGATTCGTAACTGCGGTCTGAGCGCAACGTCGGAAGAGGTTTGGCTCGGCTTGGCGTGGCCCACTAGCATCAACTCCAACGATCAGCGGCTGTGTCGTCACTGGCGCGTGCTTCCACCCAGCGGCTGCCTTGCGGGGTGACCTC
>JBFKXV010000317.1:0-3855 GCA_041637935.1 Burkholderiales bacterium
ATGGACGGCTTTGAGGTGCTTCGTCGCATGCGAAGCGATCCGCTCTGGCAGCAGTTGCCGGTCATCATGATCACTTCGCGTACCGCGGAGAAGCATCGCAATCATGCGATGCAACTCGGTGCCAGTGCGTTTCTTGGCAAACCCTTCGAGGAGCAGCAACTGCTGGCTCGCGTCGCAGAACTGATCGAGCAGGCGGCGGCCTAGGACGATGACACTGCCGAGACCGAAAACCGGGGCTGCGGAACCGACCGTATTGATTGCGGACCCATCCGAAGAGATGCGCATGCTGTTGATGCAGTATGTCGCCATCGAATGGCCAAACGCGCAAATCATCGAGGCCCATGACTCGGGCGCCGGAATTGCGGCGCAAGCAACGCAAATCGAAGACTGCGACATGGTGGTGGTCGGCGTGCGCCAGGGTGATGAAAGTGACACCAGCTGGGTCGATACCTTGCGCGCGCGCGACGACAAGCCTGCCGTTGTCGCACTGGTCGAAGGTGATCCGGGCAGTGCGCAGGCCTTGCTGGAGAACGGCGTGTATTGCCAGTTCCAGGGTTCGGTCACGACCGACGAGATGCGAGACACTTTGCGAACTGCGCTGCGCGAGCGCAATGCGGCTAGTGAGACACCGGATCGCACTGTGATGATCGACACCGGAGTTCAAGGCGGCGAAGATCCCACCCTGCCGAGCCGTTCGCTGCCGAAAAGCCGGGTTCAGGTGCGTGGCTATCGTCTGTTGAAGAAACTCGGCAAGGGCGGAATGTCGGAGGTATACCTCGCCAGGAGCAAGCGTACTCGTGTTGCATGTGCGCTCAAAGTGCTGAGTGCCGAGGGTGCCAGCAATTCAGTGCTCAATCTCTTCATCAAAGAATGCGGCGTGATTTCCAACCTTGACAGTCCTTATGTAGTGAAAATCTATGAGCACGGCGTAACCGATGATTACCTTTTCGTGGCGATGGAGCACTTGCCGTGCGGAGACCTGAGAGAGCGCATCAAACATGGAATTAAACCGATCCAGGCACTGGGCATTCTCCTGCAGCTGGCCCGGGCGCTCGACACCGTTCATCGCGCCGGCTTGGTGCATGGCGATATCAAGCCGCAAAACGTCATGTTCCGTGATGAGAATTCGCTAGTGCTGGTTGACTTCGGGATAGCCCGCGTGCTGGGTACGAGCAGCGCCTTACGTCCGGGGCAGATTATCGGTACACCCGGTTATATCAGTCCCGAGCATGTGCTCGACAAGCCACTGGACGGGCGTAGTGACTTGTACAGCACGGGGGTGGTGTTCTACGAGATGTTGACTGGAAACAAGCCGTTCATGTCGAAAAGCATTGACGAGTTGTTGGACATGCATGTGAGCGCGCCACCGCCGCGGCTTTCGGCCGAGCTTGGCGGTTATCAGGATATTGTTGACCGGATGCTCGCCAAACGTCCGGACGAGCGGTTTGAAAGCGCTGCAGAACTGATCGCATTTCTCGAACAGAAGAAAGTCGATCTGCTCTCGAGCGCAACACTGGTTTGATTTCGAAAAGGAGAATTCCATGGCATACACGCAAAAGTTCAGGGCCCAACACGGCGAACTGCTGAATGTCGTAAAGGCAATCGTGCAGCTTCTGGACGCAGACGGTTTGCGTAACGACGCCAAAGAGGTCAGGCATTTGCTATCGGTATTGCACGGCAAGCTCAGCGTGCATCTGGCGATGGAGGACAAGAGCCTGTACCCGAGATTGTTGCGTCATCATGACAGCGATATCCGTGCTACGACGCAGAAATATATCGACGAGATGGGCTCGCTTGCCGGCGCATTCACGGCGTACATTAGTCGCTGGCCGACGCCGTCGTCAATTCAGTCCGATCCGGAAACCTTCATCACCGAAACCGGCGGCGTGTTCGAAGCGCTCGGTAAACGAGTTGATCAGGAGAATAACGAACTGTACGTCCTTGCTGACGAGCAGGCCGCGTGATGTTGATGCATTTGCAGCTCAAGTTTAGCAAGGGCTGCACCACCGGGCCGGGCGGCTCGGTGCGGCGATGGCGGTTGGCATCGCGGAGAGTTGATCGTACTTGGCTGGCAACGCGTTCGCGTCATCGTCAAACGAATTGTCTAACGGTTCCGGGGCTATTCAACGTCACGCACCTATGACCTCCAGCGCCGCGCCGTACACGGCCATAGAGCGATGACAAGCTGATGCGTCTTGCCAATTTAGCTGCGACCTGCAGAGAACTTGTCGCTTTGTAAGGTTTTGATCGATCGTGCGTGCACTGGAGTTGCGCCTATACAAGGTGCACCGGCGACGCTTAAAATGAAAAAAGTGACGCGCAGAAAACCGACTAATAGCCAAGGAGAGCCGCTATGCAATCGATTGCCTTGACGTTGAGCCTCGTGTTGATGGCAACCGTCGTGCTGATATTCGGCTGGGTGGTAATGAATGCTTCAACGCGAGAAGCGCCGCCTGCCAATCCTTTTCGCTGGCGTAGCCCTTTGTTCTGGATTCTGATCGTGGCGGGAGTCATCATCAGCGTTGCCACGCTAACACCTTGGCCAATCGGCGCTCATACTGCTTCAGCTGGCGAACCGGCGCAGGTAATTCAGGCAATCGGGCACCAGTGGCAATGGGAACTGTCCTCCGATACGGTTGAGCGCGGCAAAGAAGTTGAATTCCAGGTCACCAGTGACGACGTCAATCACGGTTTTGCGATTTATCGCAACAAGACCGAGCTCATCACACAGACTCAGGCCATGCCTGGTTTCGTGAATAAACTTCGCGTCACCTTCGAGGAGCCTGGCGAATACGAAGTGATGTGCCTTGAATATTGTGGTCTGGCGCATCATGCGATGAGCACGACGATTTACGTCCGTTAACGGAGGCGATGATGAGCGAACAAACAGTCAAAGGCACGCCGGCACGTCTCGCGTTTCAGTTGTATGTTGGTATCGGCGTTGCGGTATTCCTGCTCATGATGGTGGCGGGAGCGGTGCTGCGAATGATACAGGGCCAGTGGATCGACATTCCGCCGAACTATTTCTATCAAGTCATGACATTGCACGGCGCGGGCATGGTAGGGACTTCGGGCCTCGCCGCGGCCGCCGTGATGTGGTACTTCCTGCGCCGCCACGTCAATCTTTCTACCGGTGCATTCCTTACCATGCTCGGTTTGTCGCTGGTTGGCGTTGTCATGATTCTGGCTGCCATTGGAATCGGCGGCTTCGCTGCCGCCTGGACGTTTTTGTATCCTCTACCGGCCAAGAGCGCCGGCGTGTGGGGGCCGCATGCTGCTGCGGGATACGTTGGCGGACTGATCTTCATTGGCGTTGGATTTCTCGTGTTTTATGTCGATTGCGCCATTGCAATCATCAAACGTTATGGTGGCCTTTTGCGCGGGCTTGGCGTTGATCAGCTGATCAGCGGCAAGATCAACACCGACCATCCGCCTACCGTGGTTGCCAGTTCGATGGTGATCATTATCAACGTGATCGGTATCGCCGTGGGCGCGGTCATTCTGGTCATGACATTGATCAATCTCTATGTGCCGAGCATTGTGATTGATGCACTGCTGGCAAAAAACATGATCTTTTTCTTCGGTCATGTATTCATTAACGCAACGATTTACATGGCAGTGATCGGTGTCTATGAGGTCGTGCCTGCTTATACCGGACGGCCGTGGAAAATAAGCCGGCCGTTCCTTGCTGCCTGGGCCGCGGTCACCCTCATCGTCATGGCGGTGTATCCGCACCACACGCTGATGGACTTCGTTCAGCCGAACTGGGTGCTGGTGGTTGGGCAGGTACTGTCCTATCTGAGTGGCATTCCGGTGCTGTTGGTTACGATCTGGGGGGCGCTTTCCAATTTGCAC
>JBFKXV010000318.1:0-3853 GCA_041637935.1 Burkholderiales bacterium
CATCGTCGGTGCATTGTCTACGACAATAATCGCCTTGCCGCTGCCGGCGCCGCCTTCGGTTCCCGGGCGAACAACTGCCAGCACGATGCAAACGCAGGCAATCGAGGCTATCAGTACTGACAGCCACCAGCGCCAGCGATCTGAGACGCGGCGAGTTGTTTCCAGAACCTTCTGCCAAATCAGATTCGAAGAGACGAAAAATTGTCGTGCAGGCGGGCGCAACAGGTACAAAAGCACGACTACGGCCAGCATCGCTGCAACGGCGCCGCCAACCATCAACGGAGACAGCGTAAAGGCGTTCATCGCAGCACACCTTCGTGCCGCAAGGCGCGCAACATCAGCTGCTCGAAGGGCGCATCGGTGTCAGCCCGCAGATAGCCCCAGCCATGACTGCGGCAAAATCCTTCCAGCTCGGAACAATACTTGGCGAAGCCCTTGCGGTAGCTTTCCAGAAGTTCTGGCGTCAGATGCGCTTTGAGGCTGGACCCATCCTCTGAATCGACCAGTACGACATCATCACCGAAAGTCGGTTCGCGGTCTTCAGGGCTGACAATGTGGGCGGCGAATACTTCGTGCCCAAACCGTCGAATGACCTGAAACGCCGGTTCAAATCCTGCCCTGTCAAGAAAATCGGAAGCAACAATGACCATACCGCGCGTTCGCCTGGCACCAAAAAACTTGCGAAAGGCATTCTGCAAACTGGTGCTTCCTTCCGGGGTGAGTTTCTCCAGAAAATGCAGCGTGCGCCACATCTGGTTCTTGCCGCGCCGCGCCGGCATTTCGCTGAGCACACCGTCAGCAAAGGCGATCACGCTGACCCGGTCGTGATTAATCAAACCGACATAGGCGAGCGCGGCAGCAAAGCGGCGCGCAAACTCCAGCTTGTCCGTTCCGCCCACCCCCATCGACTTGCTGACGTCGATAAAGATGTAAATCGGCAAGTCGGCTTCTTCCTCGAACAGACGCAAAATGAGCCTGTCGAGACGCATGTAGGTACCCCAGTCCAGATTGCGCGTGTCATCGCCGGGTGAATACGGGCGGTAATCGGTGAACACCATGCCAACACCGGTGCGGCGCGACCGGTGGTGGCCACGCAAATGTCCGGCCACCGGGCGGCGCGTAACCAGCGCGAGATTCTCTAGCTGGCGAAGAAACTCTTCACTGAGTTCGACCGACATGACAAGGAAACCGCTACCGGCACGGGCTGGTCAAGCAGCCTGCAACATTAGCTCGGTATTGACTGGTTGACAGCATCATCCGCTTGGTTCTTCAACGGATTCGAGAATACGTTGAAGAATGTCGTCGGTTTCGATCCGCTCGGCCTCGGCCTCGAAATTCAACAGTACACGATGGCGCAGCGCCGCTAGCGTCACTGCACGAATATCTTCGCAGCTCACGTGCACCCGGTCGCTCATCAGCGCGTGGACCTTTGCTCCCAATATCAACGCCTGTACGCCACGCGGGCTCGACCCGAAGCGGACATATTTCTTCGCCATGTCATGGCCTTTTTCACTCTCCGGGTGCGTCGCGAGGGTGATCGCAATCGCGTATTCCATGACCGGCTTGGAAACGGGCACTGAGCGCGCGATATCGCGCATCTCCAGAATCTGCGCCTGCTCCAGCACCCGGTTGACTTCCGGCTCAGCCTGCTGCGTTGTGCGATCGACAATGCTGTAGAGCTGATCAGCAGCCGGAAAATCGAGACGCAACTTGAACAGGAAACGGTCCATTTGCGCCTCAGGCAGCGGGTAGGTGCCCTCCATCTCGATCGGATTCTGGGTCGCGAGGACGAAGAACGGCTGATCCAGTCTGTGTGTTTCACCGCCTGCTGAAACGCTGTTTTCCTGCATTGCTTCGAGCAAGGCCGATTGCGTCTTCGGAGTTGCACGATTGATCTCATCGGCGAGCACCAGGTTCGCAAAAATGGGGCCTGTCTGGAACTCGAAGTGCTTCGTCCCTGCTTCATCCTCCCGAACCACGTTGGTTCCGATGATGTCGCCTG
Organism: Burkholderiales bacterium; assembly: GCA_041637935.1. Classification (GTDB taxonomy): domain Bacteria; phylum Pseudomonadota; class Gammaproteobacteria; order Burkholderiales; family Eutrophovitaceae; genus SG8-40. Next base: position 2,003 of record JBFKXV010000318.1, read on the forward strand.
GCATCAGGTCCGGCGTGAACTGAATACGCGAGAACTTCAGATGCATGACATCAGCCAGGGTCTGTACCAGCTTGGTCTTACCAACTCCCGGTATACCCTCGAGCAGTACATGCCCTTTGACAAGCAGGCAGGTCATCACACCACTGATCACGTCATCATTACCAACGATGATTCGCGATACCTCCTCGCTTACCCGCTTGAAATGATCGCGAAACTTGTCGATCTGCCGCTCTACATCGCCGCTCAATTGTTGCTGCCGTTCCTCTGTAACCGTGCTCATGTGTAACCGCCGTCTATTTGTTATCGCCGTTTGTTTGTTTCCGCCGCCTATTTGTTAGCGCCGCCTATTTGCTATTGCCTTTGTGAATATTTATGAAGTAATCACGAACCGCTTGCTGTTGCTGAATCGGAATCCGGCTCGGGCGCATCACATCGGCGCGGTTGTAATCATCACGCGCTCGAACATCAGCAAGCTCGGCCTGTGCTGTCTCCTGCTGGCTGGCAGAGTAGAACCATGAAGCATCGTCCGATTTTTCACCGCTTTCCTCGTCACTGTCCACGCGTACCGTCTCGCGCTTGAGTTGTGCTTCGAGCCGCCGAGTTGCCCGCCCCTCCAGCGCAAGCGCTGCGGAATGTCCAGTCGACGCGCCGGTCGTGCTGCCATCGTCTGCCTCCGGTTCTTCACCGCGCGACAATGCGCCTTGACGGAACATGGTGCCGCCCTTCAGATCCGACTTTCCGCTATCCGGTGAAGGCTCCGCCGTTGGCCGCTGTTCCCGGTCATCAAAGCGTGACGCCGTGAGCGAGCTGCGTTGCGAATTCATCCTCATCATATCGCTCATGTTGCTCGTCCGGGCCCGCGTTTCGTTCACGCGCTGTTGCATCTGCATGCTGGTTTCCATGTCGTCCAGGTTATCAATCAGCCTTGCCAGCGCTTCATCGTTGATGGCGCCGGTCATGCTGACCAATTCACGCGCTGACTGCCCAATCGACTGATCCAATTGCGTTTCCGAGCGCGCCGACTGCGCCGCGTCGGCCTGACCTGCCTTCGCTCCGGATTCAGCAACGCCCTTATTCTCGCTCCTCAGCCGTTCCAACATGGCGATCGCGTCACCCGTGCGGCCCTCCTCGAGCGCCCGGGCGATTGGTTCAAATTCCGGTTTGTCCCGCATGGCGCGTGCGAGTTTCGCCAACCCCTCTCGTGCCACTGCGGCACGCATGTTCACCTGATCGATGGCCTCGCGCGCCTGATCCGCCGCCAGTTGCAGTTGTTGCGGCGAGATATCTTTCTCTTCAAACATCGCCAGCGCGCGGTCGAGCTGCTTGATTTCTTCTGCATCCGACGCGGTCGCCGCCAAAAGCGCGCGTGCAGTTTGCACATCAGATTGTGGCTGCGCAACGGCGTTAGGTGCAGTGCCGGCGCGCACCAGGTTCGGGCCACTCCACATCGCGCCTGCAAGCACAACGGCAGGCACGATAGCCATTAGCAAACTCCTGGGCAATCTGAACGGCAGTACCCGAGCACCGCGGACTCGTTGCGCCGTTCGAGCAGCATTCGCCACGTGCATGCGGACAAAAGCCGCCTCGCCGTCGCCGCCCTGCTGTTGCTGCGAAACGAACCAGTAAGCACTCTTCAGCTCATCATGTAGCGGCAACCGCGCATCGATAAGACTGGCAGCCTGACCCATAGAGACCCGCTTGAGCGCACGCAAAACTACCAACAGGCAGAACGCAATCAGTGCCGCCACGAGCACAGACTGGTAAAAGCCGTTGATTGCATCAGCCAGCGACGCGCGTATCAGCTCGAACGCCGCCAGTGCGAACAGCACCACACACAATGCGAACCCGGTC
>JBFKXV010000319.1:0-3850 GCA_041637935.1 Burkholderiales bacterium
AACGTAGCGCGCTCCGTGTTGCCGCTGTATGGCGCGCGCCATATCGCGCACATAGTTTCCCTGGTAGGCGTTTTCCGGAAACGCCAGTGTTTGTCCCTCGATTTCCAGATAACGAAGCCATGTCGACAGCGCCAAGATATCCATCTGGCGGCCGGCATCGTTTACATAATACTCACGGGTCACTGCATAGCCTGCAGCGTCGAGCACGTTCGCCAGGCTGGCGCCATACGCCGCGCCGCGCCCGTGCCCGACGTGCAGTGGGCCGGTCGGATTTGCCGATACGAACTCAACCTGGATCTTGCAGCCGTTGCCAACCGCGACACGACCATATTCGGCGCCCGCTTCGAGAATCGCGGGCACAATCTTCTGGCGCACCGAGACGTCGAGAAACAAGTTGATGAATCCGGCTCCGGCGACTTCCGCCTTGCGAACCAGCGGCGAGTCAGGCAGCGCGCTAACGATGCTCTGGGCAATTTCGCGTGGATTGCGCCGCAATGGTTTGGCCAACTGCATGGCGACATTGCACGCGTAATCGCCGTGACTGACCGACTTCGGTCGTTCCAGCACGACGTTCACTGCGGCAGCCTGCGGCACGCCATTTGCCACGGCAACCCGCAATAAATCGACCAGCTGCGCGCGCAGATCAGTTGCAGAAGTCATACATTGTGTCGCGTCGGAAGAAGGGGCGATTATATCGGCTCATTGCAGGACCAAAGCGGCACTAAAGTTCAACCGGGTCAACATCAATGATCCAGCGCACCGGGCTGGCTTTTTGCGTTTTCAGCGACGGGTGCCAGCGCGCGAGGAATTTCCGCAACGCAACCCTGCTGGGGGCCTGTATCAGCAATTGGCCGCGGTAGCGTCCGGCGATTCGAAAAACCGGCGCTGGAACCGAGTCGTAAACTGTCATGTCTGGATCAGCCAGAGTCGATGCCGTGCTCTGCGCATCGCGCAGGAATAACCACATCAGATCTTCGCGATGCGCTTCGGCGCGCAATACGGCCTGATAGACGTACGGTGGAAACCCGCTGCGGCGGCGTTCGGCAAGCAGATCAGTTGCGTAAGCGATGAAATCCTGCCGCGCCAGCGCCTGATAAACAGGATGGGACGGGAACTCGGTCTGCACCAGCACGCGACCAGGACGTTCAGCGCGCCCGGCACGCCCGGCGACCTGCATCAGTTGCTGAAACAGCCGCTCGGCAGCCCGGTAATCGCTGCTGTATAACGCGTGATCGGCGCCGAGGATCACCACCAAAGTAAGTTTGGGAAAGTCATGTCCCTTGGCAAGCATCTGGGTGCCGACCAGCACATCGACCTGTTCGTCGCGAATCTGATCGCGCATCCTGGCGAAAGCGTTGCGACGGCGCGTGCTGTCGCTGTCAACGCGCAGCACGCGTGCACCTGCCAACCGTGCGCACAGTGCCTCCTCGACGCGCTGCGTACCCTGCCCGAGTCCGTGCAAGTCCTGGTTGCCGCAGTCCGGGCAGGCACGACAGACGGGTTCATCGTGACCGCAGTAATGGCATTTCAGTCTCGATGAGCGGGAATGCAGGGTGAGCCGGGCCGAGCATCGCTGGCATTGCGCCATCCATCCGCAGGCCCGACATAGCAGCACCGGCGCAAAACCGCGGCGGTTGATGTAGACCAGACATTGTTCGGTGCGCGCGACACAGTCACCGATAGCGGCCAGCGCGTCGGCCGATAAACCGTGATCGAGGTGTTGATTTCGCACGTCGATAAACTCGACCGACGGACGCTGCGCCGCAGGGCGCAGCTTCAGTGATGCGCTCCGATAGCGCCCGTCGAGCACGTTGGCGTAAGTCTCCAGCGACGGCGTTGCCGAGCCGAGCACAACCGGGACGTTGGCGCTCCTGGCAACATACACAGCAAGATCGCGAGCGTGGTAACGCAGGCCTTCGGCCTGCTTGAATGAACTGTCATGTTCTTCGTCGACAATCACCAGCCCGAGCTGCGGCAATGGCGTGAATACGGCGAGGCGAGTACCCAACACGATGAATGCTTGCGCGGCGCGCGCTTTCTGCCAGCGAGCGAGCCGTTCGCCCTCCGCCAGCCCACTGTGCAGGCTGACAACTTCGAGTCCCGGAAAACGTTCATGCACGCGCGCCTCCAGTTGCGGCGTCAGATTGATTTCGGGTACCAGCAGCAAAATTTGCTCGCCTGATCCAACAACTTGCTCGATCAACGACAGGTAGACCTCGGTCTTGCCACTGCCGGTTACGCCGTGCAGCAACCACGGTACAAAACGTCCCAGTGTCTCGCTGATTGAATCGACCGCCGCACGCTGTTCATCCGTGAGCAGCGGCGCTGGGGTAGAAGCAGGTCGATCGATTTTTCCGCTTGCCGTGGATTTGCTGCTTGCGGAATGCTTCTCGACCCAACCTTTGTCGACCCACTCACGCAACAGCCGGGGCGCCCCCGGATATATCAAGCGCGCCTGCACTGCATCGAGCGCACCGCGGCTCGCCAGCGCCGCGAGCAGACGCCGTTGCCCGGTGGCCCTCGGTTTGATACTGGCCTCAAGATCGATTGCGCCGTCAGCGGTGAGGCGATACTCCCAGGCTCGCACGCGTTTGCCGTGATCGGGTTTGCGCAGCATGGTCGGAAGCATGATCGACAATACCTGGCCAACAGCGTGCCGATAATACTCGGCACAGAAGGCAGCCAGCGCCAGGGTGTCAGCTGGTAATGGGTCAACCGGCAAGATGCGTTCGATTAACTTCAAGCGCGATTTGTCGATTGCACTGCTTTCGGCAAGCGCGGTCACGACGCCGACCTGGCGGCGCCGACCGAACGGCACGGCAACCAATGCGCCGACACAAACATCGGCGTCGCCGGTCGCATAGTCGAACGGTCCGGGAACGGGTACATCAAGCTCGACACGGGCAATCGTCATCATCGTAAAGTTCGCGCGAAGTTGCCGGACAAGCGTCTGTCCAGAGTTTCAAAATCGCACGTAACCTGTTTTCTGAACTCGATTTTTTCCCAATCCAGCCTGTGGACAATTCTGTTGATTAATTGCCTTGCACAACCGTCGGCGGCGCCCCTGGTTGCCGCCGGCTGCGGTGTCAGCCTTGGCTGCAGCATCAATTGCTATATAAAACAGCTACTTATGACAAGGCGCTGATAAACATAAGCGAGCGCCCGTTTTCGCGGCCCGCGCTTATTCTTGTGTATAAAACCAAGCGCGCCGCATCATCCAAAAGGCTTGTTCACTGGTGGTATGGCGGGCTCAGGGTATGCACAGCGTCAACCAACGCTGCCACGTTTTCCGGCGGGGTGAACTGTGACACCCCATGACCGAGATTGAATACATGGCCGTCGCCGTTGCCGTAGCTGGCCAGAACGCTTGACACTTCACGCTCGACGACATCCGGCGTGGTCAACAGAATCGCCGGGTCAAGGTTACCTTGTAACGCGACGCGATCGCCGACGCGCCGCCGCGCATCACCCAGGTCAGTGGTCCAGTCCACGCCTATCGCATCAGCGCCGCAATCGGCAAGCGCTTCGAGCCATTGGCCACCACCCTTGGTAAACACAACGCGCGGTACCCGCTGCCCGTCATGTGTGCGCTGCAGTTCGGCGCAGATGCGTTCAATGTAAGCGAGCGAGAATTCGCGAAACGCAGCCTCTGACAAGCTGCCTCCCCAGGTATCGAAAATCATCACCGCCTGTGCGCCGGCCTCGATCTGCGCATTCAGATACGCCACAACTGATCTCGCAGTGACCTCCAGGATCGTGTGCAACAAATCGGGACGCGCATAGAGCATGCGCTTGATCTCATGAAACTCGGTCTTGCCACGGCCCTCGATCATGTAACAGGCCAAGGTAT
>JBFKXV010000320.1:0-3832 GCA_041637935.1 Burkholderiales bacterium
CATTCGAACACCATGAATCAAAGCACCAGGAGAATATCGGTTCTGAGGTTGCTGAAGTTGGCTGCTGTGAACGGTTACCCGCAGATCTTGCTGCGGCGAGCCTCGCAGACCCTGTCGTCTACCGGCAATCTGGCTGGCGCAATTGCGCCGTTGCGCTCGCCGACTTGGCTGTGTCTGCCCGCTATAGGGCTGTTTATGCTGGTATTGACAGCGTGTGCCGCGTTCAGAAGCTATGACCTCGAACTCAGGCAGACACTGGATCTGGTTTCAGTTGGAAAAATCGATGCGGCGATCGGTACGCACGACAGGCATGCGCGTGGAAAAAAGGATTTATTGTACTTTCTCGAAAAAGGTGAATTGCTGCGCCTCGCAGGGCGCTATGCCGAGAGCCAGCAGGCATGGTTCGAGGCAGACCGGCGTGTCGCTGGATGGGAACAACAGGCCCGCCTGCATCCAGAAATGCTGTTGCGTGATGCGGGATCGTTGCTGATCAACGACAAGAGCCGTGCCTATCCCGGGCAGGATTTCGAGAAGGTCATGCTGACAACACGCATCGCGCTTAATCACCTGGCACTGGGCGAATGGGATAATGCACGCGTTGCGATCAAACGCACGCATGAGCGCGAAGCACTGATCGCCGCGTTGCGTGCTGATCAGCTGCGCCGTAGCGAACAGGCTGCCGGCGAAAGTGGCGATACGCGCGATTTCCGCGAACTGAATGGCTATCCGGTGGAGACGATCGACAGCCCCGAAGTCAATGCGCTGCGCAACAGCTATCAGAATGCGTTCAGCCATTATTTGGCCGGTTATCTTTACGAGGCACTTGGGGAAACGGGGCTCGCTGCCGCCGGATACCGGCAGGCCATCGAACTGCAACCGGGTATCGCTTTGCTCGAGGATGGCCTGGCGGGTCTCGAGACACGTCAGGCGCAGCGGCGCACCTCATTGACGGATTCGGGCATCGACACCGACTTACTGGTGGTCGTAGAAACAGGCCTGGCACCGGCGCGCCGGTCGATAAACATCAATTTGCCGGTCGTCAAGGACGAGAAGGTCTTTTTCGCGCCGATTTCGTTTCCGGTGTTACGGTCCCAGAGCGGACCGGCCGGCACGCGTGGGATAGTGGTTAATGAGAGCATACTGGCCGAAGGCGCCGACATCACCAGTGTCGACCTGATGTCGCGTCGCGCGTTACAGGATGAAATGCCATGGATCCTGTTGCGAGCGGTGACGCGCGCTACGGCCAAGGTTGCCGTGCAGAAGGCGGCCTCGGACAATGACAACTCGGGCGCGGCCCGCGCCGTGACAATGATTGGCTCGATTGTCACGGAGCAGTCCGATGAGCGGGCCTGGCGCAGCCTGCCGGCGGAAATTGCCGTGGCCCGCGTGCGCGTTGCGCCGGGCAGCCATGACATAGGCGTTGATATTGGCAGCATTCAGCACCGGTTCAGAATCAAAATTGACGGGCCGTTTGCCGTCATGAGTGTGCGCCAGATCGGCGCGACTGCATACATGAGCGTCAGCCCTGCGTTTGCAGGCGGTGCGACCTTGCAGCAGGCGCGGGCGGACACGACACGGGCGGCGACATTAACAGCGATCACAGACTGAAGAGGACTTGCTATGAAGCGCAGATGTTATGCATTGATGATGGGGGTGCTGCTGATGGCCGGATGCCAGAGCTCGGGCGAGCCGAAGCCGTCTGAGTCGTGTCCCGGATACGCCGAAGCAGGTTCGACCAAGGCACTTGCAGCGCGCAAGGTGCGCTACATCGACAATCCTGACGTTCGCGTTGTCGAGATGCGTTGTGTTTCGCGTGCTGATTTGTTGCGCATCGACATCGAGTTGAAGAACCGCCGTTCAAAGGAGCAGCATGTCGCTTATCGCTTTGATTGGTTCGAGTCCAATGGCATGAGTACCGGCAGCGAGGAGGCATGGAAACCGCTTCTGCTGCATCCGGGCGTTCCAATGATTATCCGCACCGTGTCGCCGAGCACGGATGCGCAGGATTTCAGGCTTTCTATCAAGCGCTAGCCTGCATATTTCACCAAGGCGGTAGCGCATCCCATGTGTTTGCACAAGGAATCAACGTGATAGGAAGTGTTTTGGGCATTGTCGCGCAGGGCGGTTGGTACCTTTTCATTCCCCCTGAGTGGCGAATCCTTCGTGAAGTATGCAGGCTAGTTCAAACGATTGGAGAGTGAACATATGAAAATACGATCCCTGGGTAGTGTCTGCTTGACTGTGTTGATCTTGGTGGCCGCGCTGGCGGGCGGTTGTTCCAAGCAGGTTCGTTACGGTGATCCGAAAGCAGTCGAAACAGTCAATCTGGAGTTCGGTTCGACCGACCTGCAAGTGATTGCCGAGTCGATGACGCGTTCGCTGTTGCAGTCCCCGGTTGTCGCCAACGGGTCGCGGCCGATCGTGACGGTGCAGGACGTCAAGAACAAGACCAGCGAGTATATCGATACGCGGGCGATTACTGATTCGATTCGCGCCGAGCTGGTCAAAAGCGGTCGGGTGCGGTTCGCCGTTGATGAAGTTGCCATGGAGCAACAGATCAGCGAACTCGAGCGGCAGCAATCCGAATACTACGATGCAGAGCAATCAACCGAGATCGGCCGCATGGTCGGCGCCGCTTACCGGTTGCAAGGCAATATCATTTCCATTGTCAAACAGAACAAGGACGTCAAGGACGTGTATTACAAGTTCAATCTTCAGTTGTGGAACGTTCGCAATGGTTTGCTCGAATGGTCCGACGAAAAGGACATTCGAAAGACAGAAAGCTGAATTCAGCGGGGCATTGACCAGTCAAGCTCGCCGAGATGTTGTGCTGCGGTGCGCTGGACGGAGGTCACGTCGGAATACGAGGCGTTTTAACAATTAGACAGGCAAAGAAAGAGAAAGGCGGTGAGAGACAAGATGGATCGAATGAACGCGATTAGGGTGGCAGTAGTGTTTGGTTTATCGGCGTTGTTGACGGCGGGATGCCAAACCTTGGACCCATATACGGGGGAGAAGAAAGTCAGTAATACAACCAAGGGCGCGGCGATCGGGGCTGCTGCGGGCGCGGTCGTCGGCGCCATCAGTGGTGACAACGCACGCGAGCGCCGCAAGCGCGCGGTCATCGGAGCCGGGGTCGGCGCACTGGCTGGCGGCGCGGTCGGCGCTTACATGGATCGGCAGGAAGCGGAGCTTCGTAAAGAGCTGGAGAACACCGGCGTCAGTGTGACCCGGCGCGGCGATGAGGTCACGCTCAATATGCCGAGCAATATTTCCTTCGCCTTCGGCAGCTCCGATCTCAATTCGCGCTTCTACGCAGTTCTCGACAGTGTCGCGAAGGTGCTCAAGAAGTACGACAAGACACTGGTTGAAGTTGCGGGTCATACCGACAGCGTTGGCAGCTCGGAATCGAACCAGACCTTGTCTGAGCGCCGCGCCAATTCGGTCACTGAATATCTGGTGACGCGCGGCATCAATCGCGACCGTACAATCGTGGTTGGGGGCGGGGAGAATTACCCGATCGCCGACAATGGCACGGCTGAAGGGCGCGCAATGAACCGGCGCGTCGAGCTTTCGCTGTTGCCGATTCGCGAGGAGGCCTGATTCGCCCGCTGCCCCGGCGGGTATTTCGCGCACGCCGCACTGTTGCGGCTTGACCGCAACAGTGCATCGAATGGGTCTGTGCGTAACGTCGCCGGACTGGCCGAGCCGGCGGCGTTGACGAGCCCGGTCGGATGGACCAAGATCGGGCATGGTTGCACGACCGCAGAACGACTATCCGAGCTATCACGCGCACGTGTATTTCGACCAGGCTACGCTGGCGGCGGCGCGA
>JBFKXV010000321.1:0-3832 GCA_041637935.1 Burkholderiales bacterium
GACGCGGCCTTGCGGAAAGTTATAGGTGCGGATGCGCTCAGACCGGTCACCACTGCCAATCATCGTCTTTCTGGTCGCCGCTTCCTGAGCCTGTTGTTCACGAATCTGCCGGTCCTTGAGTCGTGCCGCGAGTATCGACAACGCCTGCGCCTTGTTTTTGTGTTGCGAGCGATCGTCCTGGCACTCGACAACGATACCGCTCGGCAAGTGCGTAACGCGCACCGCTGAGTCGGTCTTGTTGACATGCTGTCCGCCGGCCCCGGACGCGCGATAGGTATCGATGCGCAAGTCCGCGGGGTTGAGCTCGACATCTTCGACCGCGTCTGCTTCGGGCATGATTGCCACCGTGCAGGCGCTGGTATGTATACGGCCCTGTGCTTCGGTTTCCGGGACCCGCTGCACGCGGTGGCCGCCGGATTCGAACTTCAGCTTCGAATAGGCGCCAGTGCCGGTGATCTTGGCGATGATTTCCTTGTATCCGCCCAGCTCCGACGGACTCTGCGACACGACGTCAACATGCCATCGCTGCCGTTCGGCGAAACGGCTGTACATTCTGAACAGGTCGCCGGCAAACAGTGCCGACTCGTCACCTCCGGTACCGGCACGGATCTCCAGGAAAATGTTCTTGTCATCGTTCGGATCCTTCGGCAGCAACTGCTTCTGCAAGCGCGCTTCCAGTTCCTGCAAGTGTTCCTTGCCGGCAGTAATCTCCGCTTCGGCCAGCTCCTTCATTTCGGGGTCACCCGCCAATTCGGCTGCCGATGCGATGTCTTGCTCGCTTTTCAGGTACTGCTGGTAGAGTTCAACCACCGGCGTGATCTCGGCATGTTCTTTCGTCAGCTGGCGATAACTGCTCATGTCGCGCGTGGCATCTTCGGAACTCAGCAGCGCGTTGAGTTCCTCCAGCCTGGCGGCAAGCTGCTCCAGCTTGGACCCGATCGAAGGTTTCATTCCTCAGTGTCGAGGCCGTGCAGGCGCGCCAGTGCGTTCAGCAATTGGGTGCGTTCGTTCGCATCAACTTGCTTGAGTGTGCTGGTTGGCGCATGCAGGAATTTGTTTGTCAGTGCGCGCGACAACTTTTCGAGCACCTGCTTCGGGTCATCACCTCGCTCGACGGCGACGATAGCACGCTCGATCTCGCGCCGGCGCGTGCGCTCGGTCTGCTCCCTGAGTGCGCGTATCGCCGGGACAACTTCCCTTGATTCCAGCCAGTGCATGAAGGTACTGACACCGGCAAGAATGATCGCTTCTGCCTGGTCGACCGCTGCGACGCGCGCATCCATGCCTTCCTGCACGACTTTGCCGAGGTCATCAACGGTATACAAAAAAACATCGTCGAGGTCGGCGGCCTCGGCCTCGATGTCACGCGGCACGGCGAGATCGATCATCAACACTGGTCGATGCCGCCGCATCTTCACGCTGCGCTCAATCATCCCTTTGCCCAAGATCGGTAACGGGCTCGCCGTGCAGGAAATCACAATATCGAACAACGGCAGTTGGTCTGGCAGGTCGTTGAGCGCGATGGTTTCGGCGCCGAACTGTTCTGCCAGTTCGGCTGCCCGATCTGTGGTGCGGTTAGCGAAGCTGATCGCGCGCGGGTCCTTCGCTGCGAAGTGTGTGGCGCACAATTCGATCATTTCGCCAGCGCCAATAAACAGCACTTTCTGATTGTCAATCGATGGAAATATGCGCTCTGCCAGTCGAACCGCAGCCGCCGCCATCGAAATCGAATTGGAACCGATGTCGGTTCGCGTGCGCACATCCTTGGCAACCGAGAAGCTGGATTGAAACAGCTTGTGCAATACGCTGCCGAGCGTGCCGGCTTTCTCGGCACTGCGAACTGCGTCTTTCAACTGCCCGAGAATCTGCGGCTCTCCGAGCACCATCGAATCCAGGCCACTGGCGACACGAAAAGCGTGATCGACGGCGCGCGACTCCGGCAGACGATAAATGAACGGTTCGAGCTTGGCCGCGTCGAGATGATGAAAGCGCGCCAGCCAGTCGATCGCGCGTCCCGGCTCACTGGTGCTGCAATAGATCTCGGTTCGATTGCATGTTGAAACAATCGCGGCTTCGCGAACCGGTTCATGGTCAACCAGGTCGCGCAATGCTTCATCGAGGCGGGCCGGCTCGAACGACACCTGCTCTCGCACGTCGACTGGCGCCGTGTTGTGGTTGATCCCGAAGGCAAAAATTTGCGCTATCGACAACGGACTAAAGGATGCGGTGGCTGTATGCAAGTACGTAATTATAAGTCAGAAATCAGCGTCAAACGGCGCTGGAAAGGGCCCTGAAATCGACCTCAGACAAGGTCATTACGGGCACCTCATGGCAAGCCCCTTCTGGTACCCGGTCTGCAAGCAGAGGTCACAGCGAAGACAACGCGCATCCGGCTCGACAACGCGTCGGCAGGCCGGTGGCATGGCGCAGAGCGTTGCGGCGGCGTTCATGTCCTTATCGACAGATAGCTTACAGCTAATTCCGGACACATGGTTTACACATTTGCGCATTTGGGGAGGCCCCAGATGCCTTGGAAGGAGTGTAAGCCAATGGACGAACGTCTCAGATTCATTGCCCGACTGCTCGAAGGCGAGAAGATGGCTGCGCTGTGCCGCGAGTTCGGTATCTCCCGCGTCACGGGCTACAAGATCTACAGCCGCTACAAGGAGTGTGGACTCGATGCGCTCTATGATCGAAGCCGCCGGCCCTACCGACAGGTCAACAAGCTGCCCTTCCAGATCGAACGCAGCATCATCGGTATTAAGCGCGAACACCCCACCTGGGGTGCACCCAAGATCCGCGACAAACTGATCCGCGACTTGCCGATGATAAAGCCGCCTGCGGTGAGCACGGTGCATGCCGTGCTCGATCGCAACGGGCTCATCAAGCGCCGCACACGCCGCCGACACAAGGCCCAGGGTACACAGCTCAACGGCTCACAAGAGCCCAACGGGCTATGGTGTGCCGACTACAAGGGCGAGTTCATGCTGGGCAACAGACAGTACTGCTATCCACTGACCATCAGCGACTATCGCTCCCGCTACCTGCTGGCCTGTGAAGCGGTGAAGTCCACCCGGGCAGACTTCGCATTCTCGGTGTTCGAGCGCGCTTTCAAGGACTTCGGACTGCCTGGCGCGATCCGCACCGACAACGGCGTGCCCTTTGCCTCGGCCAACGCGCTGTTTGGCCTGTCCCGCCTTGCCGTGTGGTGGCTGCGACTGGGCATTCACATCCAGCGCATCAAGCCGGGCAACCCGCAGCAAAACGGTCGTCACGAGCGCATGCACCTGACACTGAAGAAAGAAGCAACCAAGCCGGCTTCGTTCAACTTCTTGCAGCAGCAGGAGCGCTTTGATGCCTTCATCAACATTTACAACAACGAACGCCCGCATCAGGCGCTTGGCGGCGCGTGTCCGGCTGACCTGTATACACCTTCAGCGCGCGTGTACCGCCCGCCAGAGGAGCCCGAGTATCCGTTTCACGACCGCAGCGTACGTGTCACGCGCTGTGGACGAATCTGTATCGGCAAGCGCAAAATCAGTCTGAGCACCGCGTTTGCTGGCCAGATCGTGGGCATCAGAGAGGTCGAAGCGCAATCTGGCTGGTCAGCTTCCTCGACTATGACCTAGGATATTTCGATGAGAATGAGGCCCGGGTCGAACCCGGGCCCAATCCCTTCGCCCCGGAGAAAGTGTTAACCATGTCTCCGGAATAAGATGTAAACCATGTGACCGGAATACACCGCACACCGCCAATGGAAATGCCCTCGAGAAAGACGATATATCTACGGATGGGATTGTGTCCGGATCGGCTCAGGCCGACCGGCTATCCC
>JBFKXV010000322.1:0-3826 GCA_041637935.1 Burkholderiales bacterium
GCAGCAGCCAGATGTACATCGCGGTGCAGTCCGCTGTCATGGGCGGCAATGTGCGAGTCGGGCTCGAAGACAGTCTGTGGGGTGGCAAAGGAAGACTCGCCGAGTCCAACGCCGAACAAGTCAGCAAGATCCGCCGTATTCTCGAAGAACTCAGCCTCGAGATCGCCTCGCCCGACGAAGCGCGCAAGATGCTCAAGCTGAAGGGGCGTAATGAAGTTGATTTTTAGTCTGTCAATTTCTTAATGGTGGCATCGTGGTCGACACGTTCGAATCTTGTTTGGTCGCCACGACAAATCGATATTGGAGGTAGCGGCATGCAACTGACGGCCGATCAATTGCAACAGTACGACCGCGAAGGATTCCTGTTGCTACCGGAGCTAATCGCCGCACCAGAGATCGAGATTCTGCGCAATGAAGTCGAGCGGTTGAAGAGCGTCGAGGCTGACTGCGTCATCCGTGAAGGACGCAAGAAAACACCCAAGATTCTTCTGAAACTGGATGACCCGCAATGGCCGACTTACTCCGCGCCGTTCCGCGCACTGTCCCGGCTCGACAGAACACTCGGCGCAGCGCAGCAGGTGCTGCATGACGATGAACTCTACATGCACCACTACAAGCTCAACGTCAAATCCGCTATTGAAGGATCAGTGTGGCAGTGGCATCAGGACTATATGTCATGGCAGCTTGACGGCATTCCCCGTCCTGAACTGGTAACCGTGATGGTGATGCTCGAAGAAGCAACCGAAATGTCAGGCTGCCTTTATTTCCTGCCCGGCACACACAAGATGGGGCGCATCGAGCCGTATTTCGACGAATCGACCGCGTACAAGTTCATGGCGGCACCGCCGGAGCAAATGAGGGACATTCTTGCGACACACCCGGCACCAGTGCCGATCACCGGAAAACCCGGCACGGCGGCAATTTTTCACTGCAACCTGTTGCATGCCTCCGGACACAATCTCTCGCATCGCGACCGATGGCACATATATATGTGTTACAACCGGTGCGACAACCATCCCCGGGAAGTCGAAAATCCGCGCCCCGAGTGGGTACGATCGACCAACTGGACTCCGTTACGGGTAACACGCGGCGAAACGCTGCGCCGAGCCGCGGTTTCCGCCTGAAAAACGACACCGCTATTATTAACTCCCGTCACAAACGCTGCCGGAAATAAAACTGGCCCGGGCGTAACACGAGCGCTGTTGATAGGCTGATTTGCTGTCTCGTCATTGACTTCGGGTCACGCTTTCCCGGCGCGACGCGCGGAGCAAAACGAAGACAAGCGGTTAGCGTTTAACGGGCTACCGCGATTATCTTGATGTCAAGGTATTCGAGGACACACCTATCCTGAACATTTACAGGCAAAGGAAAAGCCATGGCCAGAGTTCCGCTGCTAAGCTGCGAATCAGACGTCGAGCCGGAAGTACGGGAGATTTTTGAAAGCGTCGAGCAAATGGGCCTGCAACGGTTCATGCACCAGTTCGCCGCGTTGGCGCACCACCTTCCGTTGATGCGCGCAATACATGGTCTGATGCAAGCTTACTACCAGGAAAGCGTGGTTGACAAAAAATACCTCGAGCTGGCAATTCTGATGGTTTCGCAGCTGAACCGTTGCACCTACTGCGTGGTGCATCACACACCGCCGGCATTGAATTACGGCGTCACTGCTGCGCAACTGCAGGCAATCGGGGACGGATCGTGGCGCGACAGTGAACTGTTCGATCGAGTCGAACTGGCCGTGCTTCGTTTCGCCGAACAGATGAACACCAGACAGGGCCGAATTGACGATTCGCTGTTCGCCGAACTGAATCAGTTTTTTGACCGCGCGCAGATCGTTGAGTTGACCGTGCGCGCGGGGATGTGCGAGTTCTTCAACCGCTTCAATGAAACACTGCAACTCGACATTGAACCCGTAGCTGAAGCGCTGTTCGAACAAAGCGCCGCGCGCTAGCGCACGTCATACGGCATCGCGCGGGCTAGGAAAGCGGCCAAATTCCGAGTTGCGAGTACTGCGGCCCGTCGGGCAACGTGTCCGAGCGCATCAAAACGAAACGGTCGATACGCCATTCGAGCGATGGCTGCCGTAAATCCGCCTGCGGCCGGCATTTGGCTTTCCTGAGCAGCGTTATGTGCGGCGCGAATGGCTTGTCGTCGACGCGGAATCCGGCGGCCAGCAAACGATTGCGCAGGCCCGTGACCAGCGATTCAAGTGCGCCAGGCACGCTCTCCGGTGCAATCCAGGCCACCGCGCTGCGTTTCCAGCAGCCCAACTCGGTTAGCTTCAGTTCAAAGCGGTTAGCCACGATCGCGCCGCCAATACTGTGCAGCTGTTCAACCTGCTCTGCCGGCACCGACCCCAAAAATGCCAGAGTCATGTGGATATTTTCTGTTCGCACGGCACGACCGCCAAACGCTTTTTGCAATGACTGGCCTGCGACATGCAACGCCGCCTGCAGCTTGGCGTTCGGCCACAACGCGAAAAAAAGCCGCTGTGCAGCCCGATTCGTACCAGCCGCAGATGCCATCAAAGCGGTTTCAGCAACGCAATCGCTTTCGCCGCAATTCCCTCGCCGCGGCCGGTGAAACCAAGCCTCTCGGTGGTCGTTGCCTTGACGCTGACGTTGTCCGGGTCGACCTGAAGATCTCCAGCGATGTTGGCGACCATTTCGGAAATAAACGGCGCCATCTTCGGTTGTTGGGCGATGATGGTGGAGTCGATGTTGCCAACGGAAAACCCCGATTGCGCAAGCATCGATCCGACCTCTCGCAACAATGCACGGCTATCGGCCCCGGCGTATTTTGGGTCGCTGTCCGGGAAATGCCGTCCGATGTCACCCAAACCTGCCGCACCAAGTAATGCGTCGCCAATAGCGTGCAACAGCACATCGGCATCAGAGTGCCCTGCCAGCCCCTTTTCGAACGGTATCGTTACTCCGCCGATGATCAACGGCCTGCCCTCAACCAGGGCATGCACGTCAAAACCTTCTCCTATTCGCATTGCCTTCCTCTACGCGCCATTTGGTCTTTCAGAATCTCACGCAGGATCAGCACTCATCCAGGCGTGACGCAAGGATCGTTTCCGCGAGCTGTCGATCGGCCGGGAAGGTGACTTTCAGATTCTCCACCGACGATTCAATCAGCAACGGCTGAAAACCGAGCCACTCAACGGCAGATGACTCGTCAGTGATGTCGAACGACTGCATTTCGCTCAACGCTCGTTCAATCAAACTGCGGCGAAACATTTGTGGTGTTTGCGCACCCCACAAACCTTCTCTCGGCTGGGTGCGTCTGACCCGGTCTCCCTCGTCGGCTGACTTCAGGGTGTCGGCAATACGCACTGCCAGCAAGCCGCCGATGGCGTCGTCCCCTACCCCGTCGATGAGACGATCGAGCAATTCTAGGGACAGGCAAGGCCGGGCGGCATCGTGCACCAACACCCAGTCGTCGGGGCCAATATCCTCACCCAAGGTTTGCAAACCGCTTCTGACACTCTGCACACGTGTCGTGCCACCGACCCGGTGAAACTGCAGTTTGACTCCGGAAACGTCCCAATCAAACTGCTGGAACCAGGTATCGTCCGGCGAAATCACGACCGACACTTCGGAAATCTTCGGGTGCCGCGCAAGTGTCTCGACCGAATACGCCAGCATCGGTTTGCCGAGCAAGTCGAGATACTGCTTGGGGCGACCATTCCCGAAGCGGGATCCGGTACCCGCAGCCGGGATTAACGCGACATAACGTGGCATTTATGCCTTTCCTTCAGTGGTAGTGGACATTATGGTTGGGCAATACGTCTGGCCGCAAGCCGGTGCGGCACACGTCAGGC
>JBFKXV010000323.1:0-3809 GCA_041637935.1 Burkholderiales bacterium
CCGTACGCCGAAGATTTGCCCGGTGACGTCGGCTGCCGCATCACTGGCGAGGTACACGGCGAGCGGCGCGATCTTGGTCGTCTCCATGCTCTTGAGCTTTTCAACGCGCGCCTTTTGTTCATCCGAATTCACCGGGATCGAGCCGATCATGCGGCTCCAGGCAAATGGCGCGATGCAATTCGAACGCACGCTGTACCTGGCCATGTCCATTGCTATGGATTTCGAAAGTCCGGCAATGCCGAGTTTTGCTGCCGCATAGTTGGCCTGACCGAGATTGCCAACCAGGCCGGACGTTGAGGTCATGTTGATATAGCAGCCGCTGTTCTGTTTCTTGAAGTGCGGCGCCGCGGCGCGAGCGACATAGAAAGAACCGTTCAGGTGAACGTCGATCACGGCTTTCCATTCCTCAATGCTCATGTTGAAGAAGAAACGGTCGCGCAAAATGCCGGCATTGTTGACCACGCAATCGATACGGCCAAAAGTATCCAGCGCGGTCTGGATGATGCCGTTGGCGGCATCCCAATCAGCCACGCTGTCGGTGTTGGCCACGGCACTACCGCCGGCGGCAACGATTTCTTTCACCACGTCGTGTGCGGGGCCGGTGTCCTCGCCTTCGCCCGCCACTGAAGCGCCAAGATCGTTCACGACTACACTGGCCCCGTTGGCTGCCATTGCCAGCGAAAAATCGCGACCGATGCCTCTGCCTGCCCCTGTGACTACGACGACCTTGCCTTCCAGCATGTTGCTCATATCGCTCCCTTTCTTCGTTATTGAGTGCCGGTCAACATCGCCTTGGCGCCCAGTCTTTACGCTTGATTTTTGCACAGTCCAACGGAGCCTGCCCGGCGAACAGCGGCAGTATTGCTATAGTTAAGTTTCCGGGAGCTTCGCCACACCTGAATACAGCAAAGAAGAAAAGATGCTATGACCATCAAAGGAAAAGCCTATATTGTCGGTGCCTATGAGCATCCCACGCGCAAGGCGCCAGACAAATCCGTCGCGCAACTGCATGCGGAATCGGCGCGCGGCGCCATACTCGATGCGGGCCTGAGCAAGCAAGATATCGACGGCTATTTCTGTTCCAGTGACGCGCCGGGTCTGGGGCCGCTGTCGATGATCGATTACATGGGTCTGAAAGTGCGCCACATGGATTCGACGGAAACCGGCGGCTCTTCTTACGTTGTTCACGTCGCGCACGCCGCCCAGGCAATTTCGCTCGGCAAGTGCAACGTGGCACTCGTAACGCTCGCTGGCCGGCCGCGATCCGAAGGCTCGTCGGGCACGCAGGCGCGTAATTACGGTGCAGCCGCGCCCGACGTTGCATACGAGTTCCCCTACGGTATGGCCACAGCCAACGGCTACGCCATGGTGGCACGACGTCACATGCACGAATTCGGCACCACCAGTGAGCAACTGGCGTGGATCAAGGTTGCCGCGTCGCATCACGCGCAGCACAACGAACACGCGATGCTGCGCAATTTGGTCACCGTCGAGGAAGTGGTCACCTCACCGATGATTTCCGACCCGTTGCACCGCCTCGATTGCTGTGTGGTCAGTGATGGCGGTGGTGCCGTCTTCGTCGCGAAGCCCGAGATTGCAAAGCAACTCAATCGGCCGTTGGTGAAAATTCTTGGTGCGGGCGAAGCGCCGAGAGGACAAAACGGTGGCAAGGTCGATCTGACAACCTGTGCCGCAGCAATGTCAGGACCGGCCGCCTTTGCCGAGGCCGGCGTCAAACCGGCGGATATCCAGTACGCATCCATCTATGACAGCTTTACCATCACCGTGCTGATGCAACTCGAAGACCTCGGTTTCTGCAAAAAAGGCGAGGGCGGCAAGTTTGTTGCGGATGGCAACCTGATCTCCGGCAGTGGCAAGCTGCCGTTCAATACCGATGGCGGCGGTCTTTGCAATAACCATCCGGCTAACCGCGGCGGCATGACCAAAGTGATCGAGGCCGTGCGCCAGTTGCGTGGCGAGGCACACCCCAAGGTGCAGGTGCCTGGCTGTACTTTGGCACTGGCGCAGGGTATGGGCGGCAATCTTGGTTCGCGCCACGGCAGTGCAACTCTGATCATGGAAAGGGAATAGGGCACGATAATGAACACGACCGCAGAACGAACTATTCAAGCGCCGCTGCTCAATCCCGAGAACGAGCGCTTCTTTGCCGCCGCCAAAGAGGGTCTATTGCTGGTGGGCAAGTGCAGTGATTGCAGCGAATACCATTTTTATCCGCGCTTACTTTGTCCGCATTGCTTCTCAGACCGCACCGAATGGGTGCCGGCCAAAGGCACTGGCGTGCTCTATTCGTTCAGCACGATGCGGCGCGGCGTGCCGGTTCCTTACACTATTGCCTATGTCACGCTGGATGAGGGCGTTTCGATGATGACCAACATCGTCGATTGCGATGCAGACAAGCTGAAGATCGGCGACAAGGTGCGGTTGGTGTTCAAACCGGCAGAAGATGGCACACCGATGCCGGTGTTTACGCTGGCGAAGGGCTGATCGGCGACCACAGTCGCGCGCAAACTGGCACGGTCTCCACAATAATCGCGGTCTATCACCTATTTTTTGACTCGTTTGTATTCGGTGGAATGGCGTCTAGTTGAGCGCGGTCGGGCCGTGTGATACCGTTGAAACGCCTGTCCGCAACATCTTTCTAACGGCGCTATTCCTCGGGAGGAAACGGCGTGCCTCGCTCGCGTCGGCAGCTGGCTAAGCTCACCCGCCCGCGCCTTCACAACGCGGTGGCCCGCGAGCGTCTATTTGCACTGCTTGATGGCGCGCGTGAGCGACGCCGAGCCATTGGGGTGATCGGCCCGCCGGGCGCTGGTAAGACGACGCTTGTGGCGAGCTGGCTGGACGCCAGGAAGATCGACGGCATCTGGTATCAGGTAGATCCGGGTGATGCGGATCTTGCGACGTTTTTCCACTATCTCAACTGTGCTTCGGAATCGTTCGTTCGCGGCAAACGTGCGGCGCTACCCGCATTGACTCCGGAGTACCTATCCGACGTGGCAGCATTCGCTCGGCGTTTTTTCCGCGAGCTATTCGCCCGCCTGCCGACAGGAGCGACGCTGGTTCTGGATAACTACCAGCAAGTTTCCGCTGATGCTCTGTTCCACGAGATCGTTGCCGATGCTGTACAAGAGGTGCCGGAAGGGCTCTCGCTGATAGTGGTATCGCGCCGCGATCCACCCGACAGCTATGCGCGACTCATCGTGTGTGAGGACGTCGGATTCGTCGAGTGGGCAGATCTCAAGCTGACATTCGACGAAGCGCGGCTGATTGCGCTTGCAAGAAAACAGTCGGAGAGTGCCGCGATACGCGATGCGTATGAGCGTAGTGGTGGATGGGCCGCAGGAGCCGTGCTTCTGCTCGAGAGCCACCGGCTTGCGGCAGAGCAGGGTGGCGGCATGGCCGCTGAACCGCAGCAGATGATCTTTAGCTATTTCGCCGCGCAGATCTTTGAGCGCGCATCGGAGCCTGTACGTGAGGTACTGCTGGCGACTGCCGATCTTCCTTGGGTCGAGCCGGGGCTCGCCGAATCGCTCACCGGCAACGCCAATGCGACACGAATTCTGGAAGACCTGTGCCGCCGGCACTTGTTCACGCATAGACGTACCGGCCAAAGCGCGAGCTATCAATACCACGCGCTGTTCCAGACTTTTCTTCAGGCGCGGTCGGACGTCTTGCTGGATAGCGGCAGACGTAATGAATTGCGCGTGCAAGCAGCGCACTATTTTGAGCGCGCGGGTCATGCGGCTGAGGTGTTCGGCCTTTATCGTGACGCCGGCGCTTGGGCAGAC
>JBFKXV010000324.1:0-3783 GCA_041637935.1 Burkholderiales bacterium
CCGGGGTAATCGGCACGCCCAGCGCGCCGATCGGACCGCTCGTATTGGATGGCAGCACGCGGAAGAACACGAATGCCGGGTTCTCTGCCAGCAACGCCTGCTGGCGGTCCGGGTTGTCGCGACCCCATTGCTTGATGCCTTGCATGGAGGCGTCGGCGATGGTTAGCTCACCGCGATCGATCAGGATGCGCCCGACAGATCGGTACGGGTGACCATTATGATTGGCGTAGCCGATACGCACGATTTCGCCGCTTTCCAGTCTTACCCGACCCGAACCCTGAATATGCAGAAAGAACAGTTCAACCGCGTCGTCGACCCACAGGATCTCGCGCCCGCGTAATGAGTCGACGCCCTGCTCGATCTCGCCGCGCGTGTAGTACGGAACTATGTGCCCGTTTTTGCGGCGCCCGCGCACGCGTTCACCTTTTAATTCGGGGAACAATTCGTCGACTTCGATGGTCAGCAAGTCGGCGGGCACGCCGTAGACCGGAAAGCGGTACGTCTGCGATCGCGTACGACTACCTCGCAACAGAGGCTCGTAGTAGCCGGTCACCAACCCGGTGAGACTGCCGTCGGCATTGAGAACGCGATAGGGTTTGAACCAGGATTCGAAGAAGGCCCTGAGACTGGCGTCATCATGTTGGTCCATGCGTGCTGCCGCCCAGCACGGTGCTTGCCATCTGGCTTGTGAACTCAACGCCATGCACGAGCGGATGAACGCAGGCCACGCCTGTCTCAGCTCATCACGGTGCCAGCCCGGCAACTCGTCCCAACTCACCGGCTGCAGGTAACCGGTTTCTTCCGGCGGCGCCTGCACCCACGGTGATGGCTTCATCGTTGCTCGCGGGGCTGCCGGCAGCGGTGCTGAAACTGCCGGATCGGCAGGTGCGTCGAGGGTCGGCGGCGCGGTTGGTGCTGAAGTTACCTCTGCTGGCTCCGATTCCGGCAGCCGTTCAGCTGGCGGTGAAGCGGGGGTTGGTCCGGTGGATGTAGCGCAAGAAGCGATGATTGCGCTGGTCGCCAAGACGGTGGCGGTCAGGCAAACTTTGGCAATTGTTTCGAAACGGCGCACTTGCGTTATCAAAGGCTATCCGATGTTCTGGATCTTTCTCGAGATTGCATTGGCACTCGCTCTGTTCGTGTTTCTCGTGTGGTGGACGCTGCCAAAGAAAAAGCGGGACGACGAAGAGCCGGGGGGCTGAGCAAGCTCAGCGATCAATGAAGCACCCTTGGAATGCTGAGTGTAAATTCGGGGATCTCCGCTTCGAACCGTGTGCCGTCCTCGGCCACCATTTGATAGCTGCCGCGCATGGTTCCGACCGGCGTTTCGAGCGCAGCGCTGCTGGTGTATTCGAACATCGCACCCGGCTCGAGTTTTGGTTGTTCGCCAACCACACCTTCGCCACGAACTTCCTGAATTCGTCCATTTGAGTCGGTGATAATCCAGTGCCGGCTGATCAATTGCGCGGCAATTGTGCCAGTATTCTTGACTTTGACCGTGTAGGCAAACGCATAACGCGAAGCGTCTTCGTCCGACCTGTCGGCGAGATAGACGGATTCGGCGGCAACATCAATTTTGTACATTGGTGATGTCATGCTCGCAATTTGAAACGAAACACGCCGATACTGCAAGCCCGCAAGCTTCGATTCCTGGTCCTTCATGCCGCGGTCAAGCGCGATGAGCGCAATTGTCCGCCGCAGTTTTGGCTACAATTCGGCTTCGTCACGCAAGCAGGCTTCAGAACATGAGCGAGTACCGTATCGCCCCAAGCATTCTCTCCGCTGATTTCGCGAAACTGGGCGACGAAGTGCGATCGGTGGTCGCGGCCGGAGCGGACATCGTCCATTTTGATGTGATGGATAACCACTTTGTGCCTAACCTGACAATCGGACCGCTGGTGTGTGAAGCGATTCGGCCGTTGACCGAGGCACCGATCGATGTGCATTTGATGATCGAGCCGGTGGATCGCATCGTGCCGGACTTTGCCAGGGCGGGCGCGAATATCATCAGCTTTCACCCTGAAGCTTCGCAACACATCGATCGCACCATTGAGTTGATCCGCGATAGCGGCTGTGCGCCGGGCCTGGTTTTCAATCCGGCGACGCCGTTGTCTTACCTTGACTGGACGCTCGACAAGATCGATCTGGTGCTGATCATGTCGGTCAATCCGGGGTTTGGCGGGCAACGATTTATCCCTGGCGCGCTGGATAAACTGCGGGAAGCGCGACAGCGCATCGATGCGAGTGGCCGCGATGTATGGCTTGAAGTCGACGGCGGAGTCAAGATCGAGAACATCGCCGAAATTGCCCGTGCCGGCGCCAACACACTGGTGGCCGGGTCGGCCATCTTCGGTAGCGACGACTACAAAGCGACGATTGCTGCCATGCGCTCCGAGCTGGCCAAGGTTTGAGTACTTTTCTGGTCAATGTTAGGCGACTGTCAATGTCAGGCGTGTCTTGATGTCAGGTGCCGTTTGATTCTCAGTGCCGTTTGATGTCAAGTGCGATGGTCGCTGATTGACGTGGGCGTGAAATCTCCCGGCGTGCATTTTCCGATTCCCGTTTCTGCGGTCGCTTTCGATCTGGACGGCACGCTTGCCGATACGCTGCCCGACCTGTACGCGTCGGCCAATTTGACGATGCGCGACCTGGGACTTGCGCTTGTCGACCGCGAGACGGTTCGCGACTATATCGGCCAGGGCATTGACCGCCTGGTGCAGCGTTTACTCAGCGACGAATACGACGGTAATCCCGCTCCCGATGATCTCGCCAGAGCGGGAGACATTCTTCGTGGCCATTACCGGCGACTGCTGACCAATGAATCGGCGCTGTTTCCCGGAACCCGGGAAACGTTGCACGAATTAAAGGCGCTGCGCCTGAAACTGGCCTGCGTGACGAACAAGACCGAGCCTTTTACTTACCCTCTGCTGGACAAGCTCGGCGTGCTCGAGCTGTTTGACGAAGTTATCTGCGGTGACACGCTCGAAAGAAAGAAGCCCGATCCGCTGCCCCTGACTTACTGTGCGAGGCAGTTCGGCATCGAACCGGCCACGCTGCTGATGGTTGGCGATTCGCAAACCGACACCTTGTGTGCCCGTGCCGCCGGCTGTCCCGTCGTCTGCGTCCCGCACGGCTATCGATCAGGATTGCAACTGCATGAACTGGACTGCGATGCTATAGTTCCGGGCGTTTCTGATCTGGTCGACCTTATTCAACCAGGCCCTTGATTCGACCAGGCTTTGGATTCGGACAAGCACCTGATTCGGCTAAATAATTGATGACTTCTGCAAGACATGCAAAGTTGGGACATCCAAAGCAACCGCGCCGTTGCTGGCGTCGCGCATGCTGGCGTCGTAGCTGACGCGTTCGTTGGTCCCATTTTCATCGTTTTCCGGAGTCAGTCGTGACAGAAGAAGAGTTCAGGCGCCTCGCCGCTGAGGGTTTCAACCGCGTTCCAGTGGTGCTCGAGACTTTCGCGGACCTCGATACCCCGTTGTCGGTTTATCTCAAGCTTGCCAATCAGCCTTATTCCTACTTGCTGGAATCGGTTCAGGGTGGCGAGCGCTTCGGCCGCTATTCATTTATCGGTTTGCCGGCGCAGACCCGTTATGAAGTTCATGGCCACCTGTGCCGCGAGTTATGCGGCGACCAGGTAACGGCCGAATCGCAGCAGAATGACCCGCTGCAATGGGTTGCAGAACTGCAGTCGCGGGTGCGGGCTGCTCCACGTCCGGAGTTGCCGCGCTTTCTCGGCGGACTGGTCGGCTGTTTTGGTTATGAGAC
>JBFKXV010000325.1:0-3776 GCA_041637935.1 Burkholderiales bacterium
GGTGACAACGGTCACCCCGCTTTGCCACAACAATATATGCGGCCGCAATCACCTGCGGCCGCACGTCTCGAACCGCGACCACATCACACTTGTGGCGACGGGCGGCGGGAGGAGAACTGTTCATGAGCAGCAACGGCGAGACCACGAGCAGCAAACAGGACTTCGAGAAAGTAATTGACAAGGCGGACACGGCAGTGGTCGCCTTTGAGGAGCACGATCGGACGCTGATCGACAAGGCGCAGCATTTCCTGCACGGCAATCCAACCATGGTACCGGTGATCGTGCTGATCATCAGCCTTGCGGTGTTCGGCGTTCTGGCCGGCGGCAAATTTTTCTCGGCTTTCAACTTGTCGCTGATCATGCAGCAGGTGTCGATTATCGGCATTCTTGCCGCAGCACAAAGCCTGGTGATTCTGACGGCGGGCATTGACCTTTCCGTAGCCGCGATCATGGTTTTGATGTCAGTCATTGCCGGCAATCTGGCCGTCAATATGGGCGTTCCCGCCCCGCTCGCTTTGCTGGTTGCGTTCACGGGTGGTACCGCGGCGGGTCTGCTAAACGGCTTGCTCGTGACGCGTTTCAAGCTGCCCCCGTTCATCGTCACGCTTGGCACCTGGAATGTTTTCTTTGCACTCAACTTATGGCTCTCAGGTGCGCAGTCGATCCGCAGCCAGGATATCGACGCGGCGGCGCCACTGCTGAAATTCTTCGGCACCAGCGTGGCAATCGGCAAGGCGCAGCTGAGTTACGGGTCGATTCTGATGGGGTTGATATTCATTGCGTTGTGGTTCCTGCTGACCAAAACGGCATGGGGGCGGCATGTCTACGCCATTGGTGATGACAAGGAGGCCGCGGAACTGTCCGGCATCCGCACCGATCGCACGCTCGTTTCGGTGTATATGCTCGCCGGATTCGTTTGTGCAGTCGGCGCCTGGGCGTCGATCGGCCGTGTCGGCTCAATATCGCCGCAGAGTTTTTACGAAGGCAACCTGCAATCGATTACCGCGGTCGTAATCGGAGGCATCTCGCTGTTCGGCGGACGCGGCTCTATCATCGGTCCGTTGGTTGGTGCACTCATCGTCGGCGTTTTTCAGTCGGGCTTGCGCCTCGCCGGTGTTGACGTGCTGTGGCAGGTTTTTGCCATCGGTTGGCTAATTATCATCGCTGTTGCGATTGATCAGTGGATCAGAAAGGTGTCGTCATGACAGACAAACGCAAACCGATTCTCACAGCGCGTAACGTTGTCAAGCGCTATGGCCGCGTAACCGCGCTCGATCATGCCGATTTCGATCTTTTTCCGGGCGAGATCCTCGCCGTTATCGGCGACAATGGCGCCGGCAAATCGACGATGATCAAAGCGATTTCGGGGGCGATCACGATAGACGATGGCGAAATTCGCCTTCACGGCGAGAGGATTCACTTCACGTCGCCGATGCAGGCACGCGAAGCGGGTATCGAGACCGTGTATCAGAATCTCGCCCTGTCACCAGCGCTGTCAATTACCGACAACATGTTCATGGGCCGTGAGATCCGCAAAAGCGGCGTGCTTGGAACGGTGTTCAAAATGCTCGATCATTCTGCGATGGAACGCGTTGCGCGCGAGAAACTGACCGAGCTTGGGCTGCTGACCATCCAGAACATCAACCAGGCCGTCGAAACATTGTCGGGCGGGCAGCGCCAAGGCGTTGCCGTTGCCCGCGCAGCCGCATTCGGGTCGAAGGTTGTCATCATGGACGAACCGACCGCTGCACTGGGCGTGAAGGAAAGCCGTCGCGTGCTGGACTTGATTCTGGACGTGAAATCGCGCGGCCTGCCGATCGTATTGATCTCGCACAACATGCCTCACGTGTTCGAAGTCGCAGACCGAATTCACATTCACCGCCTGGGCCGGCGCGCCTGTGTCATCAAACCATCCGATTTCTCCATGTCGGACGCAGTTGCCATCATGACTGGCGCAATGGAACCACCTGCCACCGTACACTGATGTACCTGATTTGTGGCGAGGCTTTATTCGACGTTTTTCTTGAATCCGAGAACGATCCGAGTGCACTGAAATTTGACGCCCGGGCTGGCGGATCGCCGTTCAATGTCGCAATCGGCGTCGCCCGGCTCGGCGGAAAAAGCGGCCTGCTGACCGGGATGTCGAACGACATGCTTGGTAAACGCCTGGTTAGTCTGCTCGAAAACGAGTCTGTTTCGACTGACTATCTGGTTCGCTCCGGGCGCCGCACAACCTTGAGCCTCGTTGCGGTTGACGAATCGGGACAGCCTGAATACGTCTTCTATGGGTTGGGCTCGGCAGACTGCAGTGTAACGAGGGCCGAATTACCGCAGATTGGCGCGGAAGTAACTGGCTATCACTTCGGGTCGTATTCGATTGTCGTCAAGCCGGTCGCCGATGCCTTTGCTTCCGTCGCGTCGGCCGCGGCGAGCGGTAAGCATTTTGTGTCGTTTGATCCAAATGTCAGGCCAACCGTGGAACCCGACCTGGACATCTGGCGCGTGCGCGTTTCTGAATACGTGCGCTACGCAGACCTCGTCAAGATCAGCGCCGAGGATCTTTCTTTCCTGTACCCAACGGCCTCCGCCGAGAGTAAAGCCGTGGATTGGCTCGATAAAGGCGTGCACGCCGTCGTCGTGACCGACGGTCGCAACGACGTGCAGGCATGGACCAAGGCGGGTGAAAAGGTTCGTCTGACGCCACCAAGATTTGACGTCATCGACACAGTCGGTGCGGGCGACAGCTTTCAGGCAGCATTGCTTGCGCGCCTGGCGGCAGATGGTGATCCAAAGACGGCGGTACGGGCGCTGGATGCCAAACGCCTCGATGCGCTGCTCAGATATGCGCTCGAAGCAGCGGCAATCACCTGCTCGCGCCGTGGCGCCAACCTGCCACGCAGCCATGAAATTTCGCAGCCTTGAGATCTAACTGCGATGAAATCTCGCGTTTTCAGTGGTGCCCAGGGCGGGAGTCGAACCCGCACGCCTTTCGGCCCGGGATTTTAAGTCCCGTGCGTCTACCAATTTCGCCACCCGGGCAGCATTTGATGCTCGCCTCGACATTGTATACAGCGATTCCGCCAATGACGCGCACCTGCCGGCGTCGAGCAACATGCAAGCGCGCTGCGAGTTTAGGCGATACTCAGTACCCTGCTTCGCAGCGCAGTCCGATACGCCGATAGCCTGGATTACATTCAAAGTCGTTACCGAGAACATTCAGCCGCGCATTCGCCGGCACGCGAATGGCAACGCAGCCCGAGCCCGAACGGCGGAACCCCCGATCGCACTGCCAGTCGTTGCCGAGCGCATTGACACTCGAATTCTCCCGCAACCGAATCGACACGCAACCTGATCCCGAACGGCGAAATCCGCGATTGCACTCCCAGTCGGTTCCATCAATGGTGAGGCGCGCGTTAGACGGAATCGACACCGGCGTGCAAGCCGACCCGCGACGCTTGTAACCCCCGTTGCATCGAAAGTCATTGCCAAACTGGTTCAGGTGCGCATTCGACGGTACGCGAACCTTGACACAGGCTTCGCCCGATTTGCGCTCTCCCCACGGGCACTGGCGACCAACACCCAGCTTGCCGCGGTCAGCACTGGCCGGCGGTTGTGCAGCGAGACGCGACGCCGGAATGGCTATCGCAGCCATTAAAATTGCAGCGATGGAAATGGCGGCGATTGCCACTGAAAGCAGGCGGATTCTGAGCATGTCATTCCATGCGTGGCGCGAATTCCGGCGATTTGTCAGTTGCCGGGGTGGCCAACCGCCCACC
>JBFKXV010000326.1:0-3759 GCA_041637935.1 Burkholderiales bacterium
GCCACCCGATTGCCGGTGGGACTGCGGAACCGGACGCAGGACTGGCTCGATGCGGGCGAATGCCGAATGACTGCTACAGGGCGGTGCCATAAACCTCTCAAGTGCCGGCGGTGTGCTTATGGAGACAGTCAAAAGCACCAATCATTCCCAGCCGGAATTCAAATGTACCCGAACAACAGGCGAGCTCAAAATGCGGATCACCGGCGGCGCTCCGGCCATCGTGCGGTCGCCACACACGCTCGGGCAAACGTGATGTGCCGCAAGCCCTCGGCACCGCCTATAATTAACGGGCAACCTGAATAGCGAAGCAACTGATATGGCGAATGATCTGTCTATCACTTATTACGTGTCGTTGGACATGCTTGGTGTTCCCTCCGACAACGAACTCGAGCGTTTCAAGGAGCTGCTGCTCGAGGCCCTGCAGGACGAATGGCCCGATGCGCAGATCTCGATCGAGGACGACGAGGACGAGCGCGCCGAAATCGATGGGCCGCGTGGGCAGTTCCTGCAAGATGTCGAAGACCGTGTCAACGACATCGTTGACGAAATCCTCGATGGCGGCGTCTGGCGCGACGAGGATGAAGACCTGTTCGGCGACGAAGAGGATGCCGAGCTTGAGGACGGCGAAGATCTATGAGTCTGCTTCAGCCGCTATTGTTCACCTCACCGTCAGCCGCGGGCGTCAGGCCCCGACGAACGCGACGGCTTCGATTTCCACTCTGAAAGCCGGATCAACCAGCTGACTTACCTCAACCAGGGTCGAGGCCGGTCGATGCTCGCCGAAATACTCGATCCGCGTCGGATTGATGGCCGCCCTCTCGCTGATATCGGTCATGAATATGGTCACTTTGACGACGTGCTCGGCGGCCGCACCGGCGTGTCGGAGACAAGCATCGACACTGTCGAGCGCGATGCGGAACTGGTCCACTGTTGTTGCCGGAATGTTGCCGTCAGCATCAATTCCCACCGCGCCGGAGACCCAAACGTGGTCACCCGCGCGCACAACGTGGCAGTAGTGGCTGTAGGGTTTCGGCTGGCCCGGCACGATATGGCGTTCGATCATTGCGGCTCCTCGATCTGATGAATTGTTATCGGGCGCAGATTGCGCGTGATGGTGGCAAACCGTGCTGCGCCTGGCAAGAGCAGCCTCTTGGCCTTTATACCCGCTCTGGCCGTCATAATAACGGCTTGACGAGCCACAGTCTGACCGGGCCGCGGCTCGATCGACATGGTCTGCAGTAAGCGACTGATCAAGTGAGGAAATGATGAAGGTTTACATGCAGCTGTTGAGTGGATTCGTGTTCGCAGTTGTGGTGACGCTGCCGGCTGCCGCAGTCCCGGAAATAGGCGAGCAAGCACCACCGCTCAAGGGCACGCTGTTCTCCGGCAAGCCGTTTGACCTTGCCGAGATGCGCGGCAAGGTGGTGCTGATCAATTACTACTCGAGCTATTCGAAACAGTGCGCCTTCGAGATCGGCAGCATCGAGGCCTTTGTCGAGGAAAATCGCGACAAAGGCCTCGTCGTCGTGTACATCGGCGTTGACCGACCGCAGGACCGGCATCGCGTCGAACGTATGGTCAAGCTCTACAACCTGGACGGCTTCATGAGCAATGAGCTGGAAGAGAATGGCTTCGGTGAGAAATATCGCACCCCGCGCGCCTTTGTAGTGGACCGCCAGGGAATCGTGCGCTCGCGCGAGTACGGCAGCAAGACGCCAACCTATTTCCAGAAATATCTGGTTCCGGTGCTCGCTGAATAACCCGCGCCTGAAGCCGGCGCCGTGATAGAGGACGCGTTCAGCAGACCGGGCGCACTCAACGCAACTCCCGAACCACGCGAAAACCCAGATCCGCCTCGCGCGCACCAGTGAATTTGAAGCGGTTCGATTCGATCAGGTAGTAAGGCTCATTGGTGATCCACGACGCGCCGCGATAGCCACGTAATGAGCAATCGCCCGCGACCCACGGCGAACCATTACCCGGTGCACCGCGCCAGTTCGGGCTGGCGCAATCCTCGATCCACTCGAAAACATTGCCAATCGTGTCATACAAGCCAAACGCATTGGGTCGGAACGATCCCGCTGGTGCCGTTACGACTCGCCCGTCGTCGCACGGCAGATGCTCCCATTCGAAGCCGAACTCGGCGTGCGCTGTTTGATCGTACACATTTCCGTACTTGCACACGTCAGCCGGTGGAATACCCCAGAAACGGTTCATGCCAAGGCCGGCGCGCGCAGCGTACTCCCACTCGGAATTGGTCGGCAGGCGATAGCGCTCACCGGTTTTTGACGATAACCACCGAGTGTAGGTGACTGCATCGATCCAGCTCAGATTAATTGCCGGTCGTCTGCCACGGCCCCATTCGGCGTCATCGAGCGCCTGGCATTTTCCATCACTCACACACTGGTCCCACTCGTCGAACGTGACTTCATACTTGCCAATCGCAAAATGTCTTTTGAATGTGACCGGGAAGAAATAGCCTTCGTTATGCGGATGTCCCGGGCCCCATGGCGCGGTTCGCATCTCGAACGATCCCGCGGGCACCACCACCATCTCCGGGCATTGGTCACAATCGCGGAAACTGTCGCCGGGCTGCACAGCCTGAGCGTAAGACCAGCTCGAGAAAAAACAAAACGCCACCCACAAACCGTGGCGCCGGACTATGCTGAACACCGTGTACTCCCTGTCGTCAATCTCGTCGGGAGCGCCCCTCCCAACCAACAATTATCTGCCCAGTTTACCCGAGACCAGGGCAGCCACATCCCCGATTCACGGCAGCGAGCGTCCTACGCGAAAGCCAAGGTCATCCGAGCGCGCGCGATAGTAGCGGTAGCGATCCGGTGTGCGCAGATACCGCGGCTCATTTGCAAGCCAGGAACCACCGCGGTAAGCGCGTTGCAGGCAATCACCATCGAGCCATGCGCTGCCGTCGATCTTGGCGAAGCGCCAGCTCCGGTTATAGCAATCCAATGCCCATTCCGAAGCATTGCCCAACATATCGTAAAGGCCGAAGTCATTCGGTTGCAGTGAGCCGACCGGCGCAAGCCCGGCAAAGCCATCGTCGCAGCCGACGTGTGGCCAGTCAAAATCGTACTCTGCCTTTGAGCGCAGATCGTACACGTTGGCGAGACGGCAAAGCTCTCGCGGTGCCAACCCGAAAAACCGATAGCGTGGCCGGCCAGCCCGTGCCGCGTATTCCCATTCGGCCTCCGAAAGCAATCGGTAATTGCGACCCGACACTTCCGACAGCCATCGTGTGTATTCAACCGCCTGCTCCCAGTTGATTCCAGTCACCGGGAAAGTTCCGCCGCCCCGGCTCGCAGCATTGAATTCGCCGCAGCGCCCGGCGGCGACACAGGCATTCCATTCGTTGACGGTAACCTCGTACTGGCCCACCGCAAACGGTTTTGCGATGCTGACCGTGCGGATGATGCCCTCGTTGTGAAAATGACCCGAACCGGACGGTGGCGGTCCCATCACGAAGTCACCCGCAGGCACCACTTTCATCTGTGGACAGACCTCGCAATCGCGGAACGTTTCTCCGGCTTGTAACGTCTGTCCGTACGCCGCAGTCGCAGCCAGACACCACGCGGTACAAGCCAACCCGATCAACTTGCGGCGCACGGCGCGTTTACGCATTCTCAGTTACCCCCTCAAAAACAACTCGCAAGATCCTCACAAGAACAAGCGAACCTGGCACATCTTAGCGGTTCAGTCTAATCAACGAACAATATGCCGTAAGCGCGGCAGAACATCGAC
>JBFKXV010000327.1:0-3750 GCA_041637935.1 Burkholderiales bacterium
ACAGGTTCGCTTATGACGGATACCTGCAACGAGCCCCCCGGCTGCGTGGGGTCAGAGACTGACACCCATTCGCCCTCCTTGAGGGGAAGGCGGTTGCGAAACGTGCCGCAACTCGTGACGGCTGCCAAACCAAGCCGTGTTGCTTTGTCTGGCGAATGTGCGCGGGCAACGGCGGGCGCGAATATTAGCACTTCTGATTCCAATGCAATAGGGGTCAGACAAACGTCAGCCGGTGCCGGCTACGGGGTTCAATTTCGTTTCAATTGCACCGGCTTGCCGGGACTGTCCGAGCGGGGTCAGAAAAGCACGTACCGCCTGGATCACTGGCATGCGTCATGCTGCCTTTCGGGTGTCTGAATCGCATGCCGCCGCGGCACCCGGTGAACATTTGCGCCCAGCGTTTGGTCCGCTTCGGGGCCGTGCCGATCATATTAAGTGGAATTCATTGTCTATTTATGTTTCGCGGTGAGCCTGCTTGTCGGCGCAGGCGTGATCGCCTGGCGCCAAATGTCTTTAATTCGCGCCGGTGCGAAAACCACCGGAACCATCGTCGGTTGGGAGAAAGACGAAGATTCATACTTCCCGCTCATAGAGTACAAGCGTCCCGATGGCTCGATCATCAGCTTTCGGTCTGAAACGGGTTGGGGGTGGCGTGTCCGCCCGGTCGGATCGAAAGTCCCGGTCGTGTACGACCCGGGGAATCCGTCGAGGGCCGAGATCGATCGTCTTTCTTACCACTGGCTTGCGCCCATCGCAATTGCTCTGCTCGCGGTGGTTTTTGCGGTGGCTGTGCTGCAAGTTGGCGCCGGACCGGGCTGAGCGGGGCGAAGCAGAACATCTGGCGTCGATGCGACTGGAGTGCGCTTGATTTGATCCTGGCTCTGGCATAAAGGATGCGTCGTCTGATGTGGCAAGCTTTAACAGGCTGTTGAAAAACGTCGCGATCGGCCTTCAGCCGGGTGCGTACTCGTTTTGATAGAAGCAGTGCGCAGGAACCGGAGTGTACAGAGGAAGTACATGAGAATTCCGAGCACCGCGCAAGCCCGGATCAAGGTCGCGCAGTAGTTTTTCAACAGCCTGTTAAGTGGCACAACGGCCACCGCAACCGTCGTTTGTCCCGTCGTGGCCGTGTCGAGTTTGAATCGTGTCGCGGCATATATACGCTGCGGATTGCGGGCACCAAGCCTGGTCAGCGGTGTCTTATTAATCGTGGCAGTTTTCGGGCTTCTGCCCGTGTTTCCCGGGAAAACTGCTGAAATGAATCAAACGTTGTTTTGGTGCATCAATAGAGCCGCTGTTCTCTGTACAACAACGTTTACCTACCACCATCGTGATAGGCGATGAACGCCAAGGCAGATCGCATGGCTGACTCAAACACCACGCAACGCGCAGGGCATCGCCGCCCGGTCGACCTGATTGGTGCGCCGACGGATGTTGGCGCGGGTCATCTGGGCAGCTCAATGGGTCCGGACGCACTGCGGGTGGCCGGGCTGGAGAAAGCGCTGGCGCGACTGGGCTATAGCGTGACTGACCGCGGTAACCTGGCTGGCCCTACCAATCCCGATCGGGGCCCGGTCAAAGGTTACCGGCATCTGGACGAAATCGGTGCCTGGTGTGAAATGGTCCGCGACGCGGTGCGCGCCTCCCTCGACAAAGAGCGTTTTCCGATGCTGATGGGTGGCGACCACTCGCTTGCCATTGGTTCGATTGCGGGTGTGGCAGCGCACTGCGCCGACGCCGGAAAGCCGCTGTCGATTCTGTGGCTGGATGCGCATGCCGATTTCAATACTGCCAATACCTCGCCGACCGGAAACGTGCACGGAATGCCTGCTGCGGTGATCGCCGGGCATGGTCCGAAACGTCTACTGAGCATTGGCGCGAGTGTGCCAATGCTCGATCCGTCACGCATCGTTCAGATCGGTATCCGTTCGGTCGATGCAATGGAAAAAAAAATGGTCGTCGCCAGCGGAATCGAGGTCCTCGACATGCGCTGGATTGACGAAAACGGCATGCGCGAGTCCATGCACGTTGCGTTGAAAAAGCTTGCGGCTTTCGGCGGGCACGTTCATGTGAGTTTCGATACTGACTTTCTCGACCCAATGATTGCTCCGGGCGTCAGCACTGCCGTAGCAGGAGGACCAACTTATCGCGAGGCGCAACTGTGCATGGAGATGATCTACGACTCCGGTCTGATGGCGTCGCTGGATCTAATGGAGCTGAATCCGGCCCGCGACATCGAAAACAAGACGGCGGAATTGCTCGTCGAACTCGTCGAAAGTCTGTTCGGCGAGCAAATACTTGCGCGGCACGATGGCGGTGTTTGACATTTGAAGCGATTCACGTTTGCAGCGATTCACGTTTATAGCGATTCATGTGCAAAAGGTGACGACCGATGACGGCGGCTAACACGAATACTGCGGATCTTCTGGAAATCGAAGACGAACTGGGTGCGCACAACTACAAGCCGCTTAACGTTGTTCTGACCCGCGGCGAAGGCGTCTTTGTCTGGGATGTCGACGGCAATCGCTACCTTGATTGCCTGTCCGCTTACTCCGCCGTGAACCAGGGCCACTGCCACCCCAGGATATTCCAGGCAATGGTCGATCAGGCACAGCGCTTGACGTTGACCTCGCGTGCATTCCACAACGACCAGTTGGCTCCGTTTTACCAAGAGCTCTGCGCATTGACCAATTCCAGCAAAGTGCTGCCAATGAACAGCGGTGCCGAGGCTGTGGAAACTGCCATCAAATGCGTTCGCAAATGGGGCTATGAGGTAAAAGGTGTGCCCGATGGACAAGCCGAGATCATTGCCTGCAAAAACAACTTTCATGGACGCACGTTGTCGATCGTCGGTTTCAGCACAGACCCCACGGCACGCAGGCACTTTGGCCCCTTTCCGCCGGGTTTCAAGGTCATTCCCTTCGGTGACGCCAGCGCACTGGAGGCCGCGATTACACCGAACACGGTCGCTTTCCTGGTCGAGCCAATCCAGGGAGAAGGCGGCGTTATCATTCCGCCCGACGGTTATCTGAAGGCGGTGCGGGAAATCTGCACACGCCACAACGTGATGCTGGTGCTGGACGAGATCCAGACAGGGCTGGGCCGTACCGGAAAGCTGCTGGCGGAAGAGTACGAGGCCGTCGAATCGGACCTCACGCTGGTTGGTAAAGCGCTATCCGGCGGGTTCTATCCGATCTCCGCGGTACTTTCGAATTCCGAAGTACTCGGTGTGCTGCAACCCGGTGAGCACGGCTCAACTTTCGGCGGCAACCCGCTGGCATGCGCAATAGCCCGTACTGCACTGAAAGTGCTGGTAGAGGAAGGCATGATCGATAACGCGGCGCATCAGGGTGCTTACTTTCTTGACGGGCTGGACAGCATTGGTAGCAGCATGATCCGCGAAGTGCGCGGACGCGGGCTCATGCTGGCTGTTGAGTTTCACCCGGAGGCAGGTGGCGCACGGCGGTTCTGCGAAGCGCTGAAGACCGAAGGCATTCTGTGCAAGGAGACGCACACGACTACGATCCGCTTCGCGCCGCCGCTGGTTATCACCCGCGACCAAGTGGACTGGGCTCTGGAACGGATCAATCGGGTGCTCGCCCGCGCGTAAGAGTGCGAGCACTAGAGCACGCACTGAGTATCGAAATGCACCTGCCTCATCAAGCGTGAGTATGACCCGGGAAAAAATTTGCAGGCGATGTACAAAGCCAGTGACGGCAAATGTCGAACACTATGATGTATTTGAGCAAA
>JBFKXV010000328.1:0-3729 GCA_041637935.1 Burkholderiales bacterium
AACATGGGACGGGGTCAATTTGGTGCGATTCTGCGTTACAGCTCGCTTATGTGGGATGGCCACACCGCGCTCGCTGCGCCTTGTCTCACACCAAATTGACCGCCGTCGCACCGATCCAATATGTGTTAACAGGCCCTAGTTGACGGCGGCGCTGGATGTCAAAGTAATCAGGCCGAACTGACCACTTAACCCGAAGACAGCATGCAACCGATCCAGGCAGTCCGTGGAATGAATGACGTCTTGCCGGACCAGACTCCACTGTGGGAGTTTTTCGAGCAAACGGTCCGCGATTGGCTCAGCCACTACGGCTATCGCAACATCCGTATGCCGGTGTTGGAGAAGACCGATCTGTTTGTGCGTTCGATCGGTGAGGTGACAGACATTGTCGAGAAAGAGATGTACACCTTTATCGATCAGCTCAATGGAGAGAGTCTGACGCTGCGCCCGGAAGGTACGGCATCGTGTGTGCGCGCCGCCATCCAGCACAACCTTTTGTATACCGGTCCAGTTCGTGTCTTCTACTCCGGACCGATGTTCAGGCACGAGCGGCCGCAAAAAGGCCGCTTCCGGCAATTTCATCAGATCGGCGTGGAAGGACTCGGATTTGCCGGACCCGATATCGACGCGGAACACATCATCATGGGTGCACGTCTGTGGCAACGCCTCGGACTGGAAGATATTACGCTTCAGATCAACACCCTTGGCAGCGCCGAAAGCCGGGCGCGATACCGGGCGCGGCTGGTCAAATACCTGGAATCCCGCGGTGAGGAGCTGGACGAGGATTCGCGTCGCCGCTTGCACACCAATCCGCTGCGCGTGCTCGACAGCAAGAACCCGGCAATGCAAGTTGTTGTCAGAGAGGCTCCGCGGCTGGACGATGATCTGGACGAAGCGTCGCAGCAAGCGTTCGAGCAGTTACAGGCGTTGCTGCGCGCGGCTGGTGTTCAGTTTGAGATCAACCCGCGGCTGGTGCGCGGTCTCGACTATTACAATGACGCCGTGTATGAGTGGATTACCAGCAGGCTGGGAGCGCAGGGCACCGTCTGCGCCGGCGGCCGTTACGATGGCTTGTTCGAGCAAATTGGTGGCAAGCCGGCCACGGCATGTGGCTTTGCCATGGGCATTGAGCGCTTGCTGGCGTTGATGGCCGAGGCCGGACAGGCGACTTCGCCGCCCGTGCCGGATGTATATGTAGTGCACGCCGGCGAAACGGCGGGTCGCTTTGCCTGGAAAGTAGCGGAACTGTTTCGCGATGCACGGCTGGCAACCATTCTTCACTGCGGCGGTGGCAGTTTCAAGTCGCAGATGAAGCGCGCGGACGGTAGCGGGGCGCGGTTCGCCGCAATCATCGGAGATGATGAAGCGCAAAGCGAGCTGGTGTCGGTCAAACCATTGCGAGTCGCGGGCGAGCAACGCAAGCTCAGCGTCGAGCAGGCCACAGAGATGATTCGAAAATCCTGCCAGTAACCGGCAGAACCACAAAACCAGAAAATGGATATGGAAAGTTAACGAATGGCGACCTACGACCTGGAAGAACAGGAACAAATTGATGCGCTCAAGCATTTCTGGCGTGATAACGGACGGCTGATCATCGCGGCGGCGGTCGCGTTTATCGTCGGCGTTGGCGGAACGCAGGGCTGGAAACACTACAAGCGCAGCCAGGCCGAACAGGCCTCACTGCAATTCGTGAAGCTGGAAGAGGCGATTGACAAAGGCGACGTAACCGAGATTCGCAATGTTGCGCGGGACATCGTTAACGATTACGCAAGTACGCCGTACGCGCCGATGGCGGCGTTGGTGGTCGCGCAGACAGAACGCGAAGCCGGTAATCTCGACGCAGCGGCGCAGCGGCTTGAATGGGTGGTCGAGAACGCGCGAACTGAGGAAGTTCAATTGCTGGCGAGGCTGCGTCTGGCGGCCGTATTGCTCGATCAGGAGCAGTACGACGCGGCGCTGCAACTGCTCGATCATGATGTGACAAAGGCTTTTGTCGGCAGCTACGCGGATCTGCGCGGTGATGTGCTGGTTGCCCAGGGCAAGACCGCGGAAGCGCGCACGCAGTATCAGCGCGCACTGGAGCAGTCAAAAGACAACACTGCCTGGCGCGATGTTGTGCAGTTGAAGCTCGATGCATTGGGCAGTGAGTAATGTCTGCGCAGGCCTGCGCAGAGAGTAATGCGGCGCGGCGAGTAATGATTGTCTGTCGAACCATTTGCGCCGCGCTGCTGAGCGGCTTGCTGGCCGCGTGCGGTGGCTCGAAAGGTTTCGAACCGTCACCTTTGCCGCAGTTTGAGTCAAAGATCGGTGCTCGCCTGGCGTGGCGGGCGGCGGTGGGCGAGGCGGGAATTTTTATTTTCTCGCCGGTGCACGCGAGGGACATGGTCTGCGCTGCGGGCGGCAATGATCGCCTGTCATGTTTTGCCTCCGATGATGGGCGGCGTCGATGGATCAGGCGGACCGGCGTCTCATTATCGGGCGGTGTCGGCGCCGGCGACAACATGCTTTTGCTGGGCACGGTCAAGGGCGAAGTGCTCGCATACGACCTGAGTGGGACGCTGTTGTGGCGTTCGCAGGTGTCTACTGAAGTGCTCAGTGCACCGGCCGGTTCGCGCTCTTTCGTGGTGGTTCGTGCCGGTGACAGCAAGGTATTCGCTTTGAGTGCGAAGGACGGCACGCCGCGATGGGAGTACCAGTCGAATCGGCAGCCGCTGATCTTGCGTTCCAACCCGGGGATGGCAATTCTCGACGACAGTGCCGTGATCAGCGGATTTCCGGGCGGGCGGCTGGTCAAGCTCGATGTGCAAGATGGCGCGTTGCTGTGGGATATCGCGGTCGCAACGCCGCGCGGTGACAATGAGCTCGAGCGGCTGACCGACGTGGCTGGAACGCCGCTGCTCGAGAACAACTGGGTGTGCGCGGTGGCGTTTCAGGGGCGCGCCGGATGTTTCGATAGCGACAAAGGTGCGCAGATCTGGGCGCGCAGCGCGTCGAGCGCCGGCAGCCTGGTGGCGGATGCGCGAACCGTTTACTACACCGAGTCCGATGGCGTGATCGTGGCGCTCGACAAGTCCACCGGTGCCAGCCTGTGGCGGCAGGACCGGCTGCTATACCGGCGGGTGTCTGCGCCTGTGGTGGTTGGGGATTGGATCGTTGTCGGTGACTTCGAAGGTTACGTGCATGTTCTTTCGCGCGAAGACGGTTCATTTGTTGCGCGACTGCCGACTGACGGTAGTGCTATTCTGGCCGCGCCGCTGGAGGTGAACAATCGTGCCCTCGTGCAGACCCAGGCGGGGGGGCTGTACATGATTGCTTTGAGAAATCGTACATAATTCGCGTCCCGGGATGGATGCGAATCCCTGCCGCGCCTGAATGGCGCACTGACTCTTCTTTGACACCGTTTTCATGAAACCCACAGTGGTCCTGGTTGGACGTCCCAACGTTGGGAAGTCGACCCTGTTCAATCGCCTCACCCGCTCACGAGCGGCGTTGGTGGCCGATGTGCCGGGTCTGACGCGGGACCGCCACTATGGCCATGCCACCGTCAGCGGCAAGCCGATTATCCTGGTCGACACCGGGGGGCTCGAGCCGGCCTCCGGAGACCGACTGCGTGGTGAGATGGCGAAGCAGACGCTGCAGGCGGTCGATGAGGGCGATGCCATTGTCTTCATGGTTGATGTGCGCGACGGTCTGGCGCCGCAGGACCGGACTATCGCCGAGCAATTGCGCCAC
>JBFKXV010000329.1:0-3726 GCA_041637935.1 Burkholderiales bacterium
AAGTTGCGCTCAGTGCGCCGCTACCTCAGACTGCGCGCTTCACTCGAACCCGAACTGACAAAAAAGATAATCACCGATGCGAATCCGTTATTTCATTGCCCTGCTCGCCTTCGCGCTGGCAGCCTCCCCCGCTTACGCCAAGCTCACCCGACTGGAAATCGAAAAGCGCGAAATCGTCGCCGATGGCCAGGCGTTCGGTAGCGTCGGTGCCTACGAGAAATTGACCGGCCGCGCCTGGTTCGAAGTTGATCCGGCGCACAAGCGCAACAAGACCATTACCGATCTCGTACGCGCGCCAGTCAACGAAGTCGGCAAAGTCGAGTTCTCTGCCGACATGGTCATCCTGAAACCAGTGACTATGGAAAATGGCAGCGGCATGCTGTTTTTTGAAGTCAACAATCGCGGCAACAAACTGGTTTTTTCGAAGATGCACGACACGCCGGCCAGCGCCAATCGCAACAATCCGGCCAGTGCCGGGGATTTCGGCAACGGCTTCCTGATGCGGCGCGGTCATGTGCTAGCCTGGATCGGCTGGGGCGCTGACATTCAACCCGGTAATGACCGGCTGACCGTCGACTTTCCGGTGGCCATGCACGAAGGCGAGCCGGGTATCGGTCTGATCTTCACCGCTTTCTCCGATCGCAACTTCGGTGGCGGCAATCCGACGTCGTTGCCGCTGTCGGGCAGCAGCCGGATCAAACCGTATCCGGCGATCTCGATCGACAAGAAAGAAACAAACGCGCAGTTATACATGGTTGCCAGCGATTCGCCGGACCCGAGCGGTCCGGACATCCCGCGCGGCGCACCGGTGCCGGATGAGGACTGGGCGTTTGCCGACTGCCCCGACGGATGGCCGGGAACGCCCTCGGCGAGCCACATTTGTTTGAAGAATGGTTTTCTCAACAACCGCAACTATCACCTTCTCTATGTCGCCAGAAATCCGCCGGTCATGGCGCTGGGCTATGCGACGACACGGGACTTCATCTCGTTTCTGCGTAACGAAACCCAAGACGATGCAGGCAACGCCAACCCGGTTGCAGGTATCACGCACACGTTGTGTCAGGGCATCTCATCGAGCGCCATGTACCTGCGCGACTTCACCTATCAGGGTTTCAATGTCGACGAGAACAATAAAAAGGTCTGCGATGGCATGCACATCCACGCTGCCGGGGTCAACAAGCTGTATCTGAATTACCGGTTCGCGCAGCCCAATGCATACTCCGTTCAGCATCGTGAGCGTTTCGTGCCCGACACCAACTTCCCACGGCAGTACTCGGTGCGCGTCAATCCATTCCTGCGTTTTCCCGATGGCATTCTCAAGCGGCCGCTATTCGATCCGAAGATCATTCACACAGATACTTCAACCGAGTACTGGCAGTTCCGCGCATCGCTGACCGGCGCCAGTGAAGGCGCGACCATGGACTTCAGCGAATCGCGCAAGGTACGGCGTTATCTTTTGTCGAGCTTGCAGCATGGCGGCCACAAGGGTGAAACGCCGCATCGGGGCATTGCCAATCGCCAGTGCGTGCACCCATCCAACCCGGTGCATCCCGGCGCGATCCTCCGCGCGTTGGTCGTCGCGCTCGAACAATGGGTCAAGGACGATGCCGAGCCACCGCAGATGCGCGTGCCACGCATCGGCGACCAAACGCTGGTTGATCCGCAAGCGCTGTTGCTGCCGGGCATTCCCGGTCTCGAATACAACCAACGGCATAACGGTTCAGGCGATCGCGCCTTCGGTCCGCGCGTGCGTTTCAACCGTGGCGTCGTCGATCTGCTGCTGCCAGAGGTCCTCGCGGCGCACAAGGTATTGGTGCCCCAAGTGGACGAAACGGGTAACGAAATTGCCGGCATTCGCCACCCCTTTGTAGCGGCGCCGACCGCAACGCTACTGGGATGGAATACGCGCACTCGGGAATTCGGCGGCCCGGACCTGTGCGACATGCTCGGCTCGATGATTCCGCTGCCGAAGACAAAAGCCGAAGCCGACGCCAGTGACGATCCACGTCCCTCGCTCGAAGAACTGTACGGTAATCACGCCGGTTACGTCGCCAAAGTCACCGAAGCAGCCAGGAAACTGGAGCAACAAGGCTTACTCTTGCCGGAAGATGTCGACCAGATCATTGCCGAAGCACAAGCCTCCGACGTGCTGAAGTAGCGTGTTAGCGCACCTCAGTGTCTATTGTGCAGAGGGCTCGCCTGCGCAGGGCGGAGCAGGTGCCTGCAGGCGCAGCCTGTAGGTGCGACCCCGGAGCAGGCGGCGGTGAGCCCCGGGCCAATCCTTGGTCTGTATACCTTCCTCCCGAAGCCGACGATTACGCGCTTCGCGCATTAGTGCACGTCCAAGGGGCTCGCCTGCGCAGGGCGGAGCAGTTGCCTGCAGGCGCAGCCTGTAGGTGTGACCCCGGAGCAGGCGGCGGTGAGCCCCGGGCCTATGCGCGGTTTGTAGACCTATCTTCTGGTTTCGATCATTAGGCCTTTCGGGCTTTAGTGCACATCCAAGGGGCTCCGCACGCCCCGGCCACCGCGGTTAAGCACGTGGGTGTAGATCATGGTGGTGCTCACGTCGGCATGGCCGAGTAACTCCTGCACGGTGCGGATGTCATAACCATTCTGGAGCAAATGGGTCGCGAAACTGTGCCGCAAGGTATGTGTTGACACCGGCTTGTTAATACCTGCCCTGCTCACTGCGTTCCGGATCGCACGTTGCAGGCGTTCCGGGAAAGCGTGATGGCGACGCTTGACATTCGATCTGGGGTCAACGGACAAGGTGGGCGACGGAAACACCCAATGCCAGGCCCAGGTACTGGCCGCGCGCGGATACTTTCTCGCAAGCGATTCCGGCATCCAGACACCGGGCATCCCGGCAGCGCGATCAGCAGACCAAATGGCACGCGCGCGGGCCAACTGCTGCCGCAAAGGTGTTTGAAGGGTTTCCGGCAACATCACAACGCGATCCTTGCCACCTTTGCCCTCCCGCACAATGATCGCTCGCTGGGCGAAATCGAGGTCCTTGATCCGCAGCCGTAATCCTTCCCGCAGCCGCATGCCGGTGCCATAAAGCAGTTTCGCCAGGAGCGCCATCTCACCGTCCATTACTGACAAAATTTGCTCCACTTCGGTGCGGGACAAAACCGTCGGCAGCCGTTCGCGGGCTTTCGGGCGGCCGATTTCGTCTAGCCACGGCAACTCGGCACCCAGTACCTCCTTGTAAAGAAAAAGAATTGCCGAAAGAGCCTGCCGATGCGTCGCGGCGGAGACACGTCGGTCATTCGCGAGCCACATCAGGAAAGACTCAACCTCCGTCTTACCCATATCGCCAGGGTGGCGCAGTTTGTGCCACCGTATAAATAGCCGCACCCAATAGACATATGTTTTTTCAGTACTTATGCTGTAATGCAGGTATCGGATGCGCTCACGAAGCTGATCGAGCAGCCGTGTTGACTTCAGCGGCGGCCTGTCATCTTTCGCCTTTTTGTTATACCTGTACATACATACAGTATGTTAGTACAA
The DNA here is from genome assembly GCA_041637935.1 of Burkholderiales bacterium. Lineage (GTDB taxonomy): Bacteria > Pseudomonadota > Gammaproteobacteria > Burkholderiales > Eutrophovitaceae > SG8-40. Next base: position 3,514 of record JBFKXV010000329.1, read on the forward strand.
GGCCGTGAAACTATGCAACTAAGCGAAGTTATCCACAATCTGTTATTCGACACTCTGTCATGTTATGTCGCGCTTTCGCGATATAAATCACGTTAGGTGGACATGAGCGAGACCCGATTCACCTGCCCATGCTGCGGATATCGGACGCTCCTGGAGCCCCCGGGCTCATACGACATCTGCAAGGTGTGCTTCTGGGAGGATGATGGGGTGCAG
>JBFKXV010000330.1:0-3714 GCA_041637935.1 Burkholderiales bacterium
AAAACCGGGGTCAGGCCTTGTTTTTTGCCTGTTTATTCTCCGCTTGCTTGATCAGCCTGCTCACCCAAGAAATCGATAACCCAATCTCATTGGCAATCTGCGTCATGCTGATGCCACTTTCCGTGTGCGCTCGATAGAACGCTTCGTCGCGAGTTTCGCATGCACGCATCCACTGCTTCAGTGTGCGCGCCTTACTGCGCTGGATTCTCGGTATATCTCGGTCGGTACTGTTACGAGGATCAGCGAGTGCTTGCATGCGCTCAACGAAGTTCTCGTCGCCGAGATAGATCTGCTTTTGCAAAGCATCGTCCCATAGGCTCACATTGCCCGCCGATGCTACCAGGCGTGCGTAAGCCTGCCCCGCCCGGTGTCGCTCCGAGGCACTTCGCACCGGCCGACCCAGGACATATCCATGCAGCCCGTCGACATCGAGCCATTCGGGTGCGGGCTCGAGTCCAGCATGCGCGCGGTAGCTCGACCAAGGCCAGGTGTGCGGCTTGCGAGTGGTGCCGGCACGTACCGGATTCAGTTCAACGTAGCGGCAGACCTCCAGCAAGTAGGCGTCGATGTCAACAAGTATGGCCTTGAAGCGGCCTTGAAAGAGGTGCCCGGCTTTGTCGTGGCGGCGATTGAAGGCCTGCGTATAGACACCGTTGATATGGCGCATGAGCGATGACAGATTTGCCTTGCGGGTGTGCAGAACAAAGTGGTAGTGGTTACCCATCAGGCAATAGGCAAGCATCTGCGCGTCGAAGCGCGACAGGGCCTGGGCAACAATATCAAGAAAGATTAGGCGGTCTTGATCGTCTTCGAAGATCGACTCACGCCGATCGCCACGCGAGGTGACGTGGTAGACGGCGCCAGGGAATTCGATACGAAGTGGACGGGCCATGCATGGAGGCTAGGCTGAGTCGAGGCAAAAAACAAGGCCTGACCCCGGTTTTTTTTAATCAGATCGAGTTTCCCATCAAGGCACAGCTTCAAATAAAGGCAATACGGGCCCGCCATTTCGCGGCGGGCCCGTTACGCGGTTACCAGCTCACATCGCTGTCCGTAGAGCTCGAGATCTTGTGGATCGAGAGATCTGCGCCTTTGAACTCGTCTTCCGGGTCGAGGCGGATTCCAACCGCCTGCTTAAGAATGCCGTAGACGATGAAGCCTCCGATCAGCGCCACTGCAACACCCATCACCGTTCCCACCAGCTGCGACATGAACGAAACGCCACCGAGTCCGCCGAGTGCTTGGGTGCCGAAAATCCCGGCGGCGATTCCGCCCCATGCGCCACAGATGCCGTGCAACGGCCATACGCCGAGTACATCGTCAATCTTCCAGCGGTTCTGCGTGACCGTGAAGAAGACCACGAACAACGCTCCGGCAATCGCACCGGTGACCAGTGCACCGAGCGGGTGCATGATGTCCGAACCGGCGCAAATGGCAACCAGCCCCGCCAAAGGACCGTTGTAGACAAATCCCGGGTCGTTACGCCCGACAAACAACGCCGCCAGCGTGCCGCCGGCCATCGCCATCAGCGAGTTCAGCGCGACCAGACCGCTTATGCCGTCCAGCGTCTGTGCCGACATGACATTGAAGCCGAACCAGCCCACGGTCAGCATCCACGCGCCCAATGCCAGGAACGGAATGCTCGACGGCGGATGGGCCGACATTTCGCCGCCCTTCTTGTAGCGGCCGCGCCGTGCGCCGAGCAGCAACACCGCAGCCAACGCGATCCAGCCGCCCATGGCATGAACGACGACTGAGCCCGCGAAGTCACGCATCGGCGCACCAAAAGTCGATTCGAGCCACCCCTGCACGCCGAAGTTGCCATTCCACACAATTCCCTCGAAGAACGGGTAGATGAGCGCAACCAGCGCCGCACTGGCAACCAGCTGCGGATAGAACTTGGCACGCTCGGCAATACCGCCGGATATGATGGCCGGAATCGCTGCGGCAAAAGTCAGCAGGAAGAAGAACTTGACCAGTTCATAGCCGTTTTGCTCGGCAAGCGATTCTGCCCCGGTCAGAAAACCGGCACCGTAAGCTAGCGTGTAACCGATCAGAAAATAAAAAATAGTCGAAGCCGAGAAATCACAAATGATCTTGACCAGCGCGTTGACCTGATTCTTGTGACGCACCGTTCCCACTTCCAGGAACGCAAATCCACCGTGCATCGCCAACACCATGATTGCGCCGAGCAAAACGAACAGCACATCTCCCGGGGTATTAACCGCCTCCATAGCCCCCTCCTCTTTGTTTTTAATGATGTGAAACCTGACACCGCAGTGCGGGTCAGATTCTGACACATGAACTCTTTGAAATTAAGACCTTATTTCAAAACCGCGTAATCCATCCAAAACCATGCGGTTGATCGCCGATCAGGCGCTGTTCGCGGGCTTCGCGGCACGCCGCTGCAGGCTTATGCGCCCTGTGTGCGATGGATTTTGCTTACAGTTGCTGGTGTCGACGCGGCCTGATGTCATCCAGACCGCCTTCGCAGCTTTCCCAACCGGCAAACGCAACCAACCAGCAGCGACTGGCCCATCACAACGCCCTTTCCGACATGCCCGCGCAGACTCAGCGACCGCCCAGGAATACCCATCGCAAGGAACAGCGTCTGTCGCTGGACTGGGTGCTGACAGAATTGGTCAGCGACGGAATGGTTACTGCGGAACTCGCGAAACCACTGCAGCAGACGGCACAGGCGCGCACCGGCGCGCCGAACCCTCTGGTGGTGATCTCGGAACAGAAATGGAAAGATCCGCGGGCAGCTAACAAGCCGCTGACGCTCGAGCGACTAACCGAGTGGCTGGCACAAAAAACCGGGTTGCCGTATCGGCATATCGATCCGTTCAAGATCGATTTTGCCGCCGTCACCAAGCTGATCTCCAACGCCTACGCGACGCGCTTTCGCATCCTTCCGCTCAGCGTCAGTGACTCGGACGCGGTGTTCGCCACCAGCGAACCGTTTGTTACGGAATGGATCAGCGAACTGAGCAAAATCCTGCGCGTGAACATCACGCGCGTCGTTGCCAACCCGCGCGATATCGACAACTACCTGGTCGAGTTCTACAACCTGGCACGCTCCGTCGAAGGCGCCAGCAAGCAACACGGCGCGACACTGTCGGACATCACCAACTTCGAGCAACTGGTTCAGCTCGGGCAAAGCGGCAATCTCGATGCCAACGACCAGCACGTGGTGCGGCTGGTCGACTGGCTATTGCAGTACGCGTTCGAGCAGCGTGCCAGCGATATTCACGTCGAACCGCGCCGTGAATTCGCCAACGTGCGATTCCGCATCGACGGAATTTTGCATCAGGTCTACCAGATCCCGATGCCGGTGATCGCCGCAATGACCAGTCGCATCAAGATCCTGGGGCGGATGGACGTGGTCGAAAAACGCCGTCCGCAGGACGGGCGCATAAAGACGCGCAACGCCGATGGTGACGAAATTGAATTGAGGCTCTCCACCATGCCGACTGCGTTTGGCGAGAAGTTCGTCATGCGCATTTTCAATCCGGACGTTCTGGTCAAGGATTTCAGCGAACTCGGTTTCTCCGGACAGGATCGCGAACGCTGGCAAAGCATCGTGTCCAACCCGCATGGCATCGTGCTTGTCACCGGGCCGACCGGCTCCGGAAAAACAACGACGCTGTACTCGACGCTGAAGCAACTGGCCGCGCCGGAAGTCAACGTTTGCACCATCGAAGATCCGATCGA
>JBFKXV010000331.1:0-3713 GCA_041637935.1 Burkholderiales bacterium
CCTGCGGGCCAGCAAGGCAGAACCTGCGATCGCGCCAGCCGATTACGTACTCGGCGCCGGCGGCCAGACCGGTTATCCAGCTGACTCTGACAACAGACTGGCGGCGTGAGCCGGCCAGCCGTCGGAGACAGTGGCGTCTCACCCTTAGCCGTCGCGAGGTCAGATCGCTGACCCAAGGAGCCAGGTTGTTCGATTAATACCGAAGCAAACCAGAAGAGTTCCGCGACTTGCTTACCCGGCAGCCGGAACGGCTCCGCACCCTTGATCGTGGCCCTCAAAGCGACGCAAGAACATTGAGCTCCACTTCATGATTTATCGTCATCGCATACTGAAACCCCGCGGTCGATTAGACCGATCCAGAATAGGGTTGTGAAATAACAATATAAAGAAACACATTCGGCCTGTTTACACTCGTTGTCCGCAATAAATGCACTCCCCACCCCGATCGGGTAGTGCGACAAGCGAGGGTAAACATGTCAACAGAAATCACCAGCCAGGTTCTGGAAAACAATCAGCAATACGCGGGGGGCAAGGCGGTTCACAAATCCACGCACCCGGGCAAGCAGCCAATCCAACCGGCCAGTCGTCTCGCCGTGGTGGCGTGTATGGATGCGCGCATCGATGTGGAAGATCTTCTCGGTCTGCAGACCGGCGAGGCGCACATTATTCGTAATGCCGGCGGCGTCATCAGCGATGACGCAATCCGCTGCCTGATTATCTCCCATCACTTGCTCAACACCAACGAGATCATTCTCATCCACCACACCCGTTGCGGCATGCTGGCGTTCACCGACGATTTGCTCAAGGCCGGCCTGGAAGGCGACCCCGCGGCCGAGAAACTGCTCGGCCAGGCAACCGGCAGGAAATTTGTCAGCTGCAAGCACGCCTCGGCAACGCCATCGGCGTTTCACGCTTTTCGCGGCCAGATCGAGCCGCTCGATTCGCCCCGTGACGACAACAATACTCAGCGGCTGCAATGGGATGTGCGACGCGGCATCTCCGCGATACTCAACCACCCGTGGATTCCGACCAGTGGACCGGACGCGGTAACGGTGCGTGGATTCATCTATGACGTAGACACCGGCAAACTCGACGAGGTGAGTTATCCCGGCGACATGGGTTCGATCGGCTGAATTGCACCGCAGCAATAACGAATTGCAAAAAGGGTCAGCCTGGGCTGACCTTTTTTTTGCTGCCCAGCGATGCAATGTCTTCGGCGACAGTCCAAAAATATTCCAGGCGCGCTCCCGCAACAACAGGTTTGCGTCGGAACCTGTTTCTTTTCGCCTGTGACGGGGTCCGGTTGCAGTGATGTTCAGAACGATTGCCTGCTCTGATCCCACCGTCCCGCGTTTATACTTCTGGTACTAAACGATTACAAAAACAGTTTTGTTTTACGAATGCGGAGGAGAAACCAATGACGAAAAAGCGAGTGGTGGTGACCGGCGCCAGCGGGTACATCATTCAGCGCATGTTTTCCGAACTTAGCGAGCGCTACGAGCTCGTTGCGCTCGACAACCGCGAGACGACATCTGACGGACAGAAAGTTCCGGGTATTCGCGTTTGTGATCTCACGCAGCCAGACAGAGACTCATACCGCGAACACTTCAAAGGCGCGGATGCAATCATTCACTGCGCTTTCGTCAGCGCCAAAGGCCTCGATGCAACCACCTGGGCTGACAATAGCGAGCCCAAGTTCCGGGCCGAGCACGCTAACGTTGCAATGGCTTACAACGTCTATCAAACTGCCGTCGAGGAGAACGTCAAACGCGTCGTCGTTGCCAGCTCCAATCACGCAGCCGACTACTACGAGAGACTGATCTGGGCCGACCAATGGGACTGCGTCACACCCGATATGCCACCGAAGTCCGACAACTATTACGGCTGGGCCAAGATCGCCTACGAATCACTCGGGTTCGTATATTCCACTGGCAAAGTTGGCGGGCGCAAGCTCGAGGTGGTCCAGCTACGTATCGGCGGCCCACGCGACAATGCCGATCTTGACGACGTCGCGCCCGGTGATATCAAGAAAATGCATCGCGGGCTCGGCGCCTATCTCAGCAAGCGCGACCAGATCCAGTTATTCGTCAAGAGTATCGAGACGCCGAACATCGAGGACGACTACGGCATACCGTTCCAGATCTTCTACGGCGTGAGCGGCAACACGCACAATTTCTGGAGTATCGCCAACGCCCGCAGGGTCATCGGCTACGCACCGCAGGACAACAGCCAGGTGAACTTCGCAGATCGAATCGCACAAATCGCAGGCGGCTAAATTGAAACGGGGGTAAAAAAGTGGCTGACAAGGAAATGAAAGGCAAGATAGCACTCGTTACCGGAGGTTCGCGCGGTATCGGCCGGGCGACCTGTTTGGCGCTGGCGCGTGAAGGTGCGCGCGTGGCAGTAAATTACGTGAGCAACGAGAAAGCGGCCCGCGAGACTGTGGCAGAAATCGAGCGCCTCGGTGGCAAAGCCATGATGGTCGCGGCCGATGTTGCCGATCCGGCCAGCGTGGCAAACATGGTGGCCGCCGTTGAAAGCGGCCTCGGTCCGGTGGATCTGCTCGTCACCAGCGCCGGAATAGCAAAGGCGGTACACCATTCGGAGATGACATTCGATAGCTGGCGACACATGCTGTCCGTCAATGTCGATGGCACCTATTTGCCCGTGATGGCCGTCAAGGACGGTATGCTCGAGAGGGGTTACGGGCGCATCGTGTGCCTCGCCTCCATTGCCGGATTGCGCGCACGCGGCAAGATGATTACCTACAGCACATCGAAGGCCGCGGTGATCGCCTTTGCGCGGAGCTGTTCGGAAGCCTTCGGCCCGGCAATCCGCATCAATAGCGTGGCACCGGGTTTGATTGAAACAGAAATGGGCGCATCCATGGGGGCGGATGCAATGCAGCGTATTGCTGACGAAGCGCCATTGAAACGCAACGGTCAAGCCGAGGAGATTGCCGAAACAGTGTTGTTCCTGCTCTCGGAGCGTTCCAGTTTCACCACCGGGCAGACTTACGTCGCCGATGGTGGACGCGTCACGCTTCCGTGACACCAGCGCTGCGAACTTGCACGATGGCAATGCATAGTGCCTGGCTATGAGATGCGCTTGCGGTAATGATCATGTCACTTCGTGAACTGAAACAAGAAACGTGCATCAAGGGTCGACAAGAAATAGCGGAGAGGCAATAACAAGGAGAGATTGATGAAATTTAAACCGCTCGGCAGTACCGGTATCAAAGTATCGGAGCTCTGCTTCGGCACCATGTCATTTGGTGGAGATGCAAACGAAGATGAATCAAAACGCATGTACACGGCCTGCCGCAAGGCCGGCATCAACTTCTTTGACTGCGCCGACGTCTACGTGGGCGGCAAATCGGAACAGATTCTCGGCCGCCTGATAGCCGGCGAACGCGACGATCTGGTCATTACCACGAAGTGTCACGGGCCGATGGGTGATGACATTAACGCCCGTGGTGCCAACCGCCGCCACATTGTGCGGGCCGTCGAAGCCAGTCTGAAGCGTCTCAATACCGACCGGGTCGACGTCCTGTTCATGCACCGTTTCGACGACGATCTCCCACTCGAGGAGACGTTGCGTGCGCTCGAACATGTCGTGCAGTCCGGCAAAGTCCTCTATCTCGGCGCCAGCAACTACGCAGCCTGGCAGGTGACAAAGGCGCTGGGCATTTCCGAGCGGCATGGTTGGTCTCG
>JBFKXV010000332.1:0-3711 GCA_041637935.1 Burkholderiales bacterium
ATTGCCTTCATTTCACCCCTCCTCCGGAACACTGAATCAGGAATTCAAAACTGCGGCGCTGTCGCTCGACAATTCGAAGCCGGTCGCCGCTCAGCGCGCTTTGAGCACGCTCGGCGTCAACCTCGACGCAACGACGATCAACATCAACGTTAGCAGCATCAGCAACGTCGAGACGGCATTGATCTCGGGCGTGACCGTAATCTTGACCATGGTGTAAATGACTAACGGCAGAGTGCGCGACTCGGGCCCGGCAGTAAAGAATGAGATCACGAAATCGTCAATGGACAACGTAAAGGCCATCAACGCGCCGGCAACGACGCCAGGCATGATCAGCGGCAGGGTCACGGTGCGGAACGCTTGCCACGGGGTGGCGCCGAGATCGCGCGCCGCCTCGATCAGACTCTCATCGAGTCCGGCCAGCCGCGCACGCACGACAATCGCCACAAAGCCGATGCAGAATGCGATATGAGCCAGCACGATGGAAATCATGCCCAGCGTGACGTTGAGCATCACGAAAAACAGCAACAAGGACACGCCGACCAGGATTTCCGGAATGGCGACCGGCGCTACCACCATCGCCGGCAGCAAGCGGGTGCGAAACCGGTACATTGCGTAACCCGCCATTGTTCCCAGCAGCGTCGACACGACGCTGGCGGTCACGCCGATAATCAGCGAATTCAAAGCTGCCGTCAGCATCATTTCGTTGCGAAACAGCTTGTCGTACCATTTCAGCGTAAATCCGACCCATTGTGCATTCATGCTCGAGTCGTTGAAGGAATACATCACCACGATCAGTAGCGGCGCGTACAGAAAAACATAAGCAGCCAACGCTGCCGCGCGTAACCCAAGTGACAGCTTCATCGGCGCCACCGTCTGGCAATAATGGCGGCCGCGCCCGCCATCAGCAACGCGGCGCCGGTCAGCACGATCGACAGTACCGAACCAAAAGGCCAGTCGCGGCTGTCGAGAAACTGCTGCTTGATGACGTTGCCGATCATGGCGCCGCTGGTGCCGCCGAGGATGTCGGGTATGGCAAACATGCCAAGCGCCGGAATAAACACCAGCGCTGCGCCAGCGAACACGCCCGGCAAGGAGAGCGGGAAGGTGACGCGCCAGAACCGTTGCCAGGATCCGGCGCCGAGGTCCCGAGCCGCGTCGAGCAACGCCGGGTCGTGCTTCTCGAGGTTGGCATACAGCGGCAGCACCATGAATGGCAGGTGCACGTACACCATACCGATCACCACCGCCACCGGCGTGTACAGCACACGCACCGGACCGAGGCCAACCAGTTCCAACAAGTCGTTGAGTGCACCCAAGAACACCGATTGCGGCCCGAGGATAATGATCCAGGCATAAATTCGGATCAAAAAGTTGCTCCAGAATGGCAGTATCACCAACAGAATCAGCAGATCGCGATGACGCATCTGAGAGCGCGCGATCATGAGTGCAAGCGGATAAGCGAGCAACAGGCAAAACACGGTGGTTAGCAGCGCGTACCACAGCGAGCGCAAGAACAGACGGGCGTACAGCAAATCCTCGAATAGACGCGCGTAGTTGTGCAACGTCAGACTGAGCGGCCAGCCGGCCGAGTCCGGGTCGACCAGGGGCGCCAACCCGCCCCACGGACCGACCTCGCGGAACGACGCCGCCACCATAATCAATGTTGGCACTGCGAAGAACAGAAGCAGGTAGAGCAGCGGCGGCCCCCCGATGAGCCATTTGCCCGAGCTTCTGAACATGATCGACCGTTTCATTCGAACAGAAAGTGTCCGGCGTCAAATCGCCAGCCAACCTGAACGGTGTCGCCCGCTTGGTAAAACGTAGCGCCACCGCTGCCGTGATTGGGCAGCAATGCCTGCAATCTGCCGCCACCCTCGACCTCGACGACATAGACGGTGACGTCACCGAGATAGAGAAAATCGCGCACCTGGCCGGCAAACCGGTTCATGGCGTTGTCATCGGGTAGCGAAGGGCCGAGCTCGACCTGTTCGGGCCGCAGCGCCAGAACGCCATGTTGGCCCGCGATCAAGTTCTCCGGCAACGCCAGGCGCACGTCGCCGATGTTGGCAAGTGACACGGTCATGAACGCACCATCCCGGCCGACCGTTTCGCCCTCCAGCAAGTTGCACTGGCCGATAAAGTCGGCCACGAATCGGTTGCGCGGGTAACCGTAGATTCGCGACGGCGCGTCGACCTGCTCGACACGGCCCTCGTTCATGACCGCAATGCGGTCGGACAGTGCCAGTGCCTCGCTTTGGTCGTGCGTCACGTAAACAAAAGCGATGCCGAGCTCCTTCTGCAGATTGATCAGCTCGAGCTGAACGCGTTCCTTCAACTTGGCGTCGAGTGCCGCAAGTGGTTCATCGAGGAGCAGCAACTTCGGTCGGTTGATCAGCGCCCGCGCCACTGCGACGCGCTGCCGCTGACCGCCGGACAGCTCGTCCGGCATGCGCTTGTCCATGCCTGTGAGGTGGACGTCCTCGAGCGCACCGGCAACGCGCTCGCCAATCTGTGCCGGGTCAACCTTGGCCATGCGCAGCGGAAAAGCGATGTTGTCTTCTACGCTCATGTGGGGAAACAAGGCGTAGCTCTGGAACACAGTGTGAACGTTGCGAGTTTCCGCCGGCGTGCCCGACATGTCCTTACCGTCGAGAACCACGCTGCCGGCATCGGCCGCATCAAAACCGGCGACGACGCGAAGCAAGGTCGTTTTGCCACAGCCCGATGGACCGAGCAGCGTAAAGAATTCACCCGCCTCGATGCTCAGGCTGACGTCGTCAACCGCGGCAAAATCGCCGAAGCGGCGAGTGACATTGCGGATTTCAAGTAGGGCCATGGGTGCCTCGCTGCAACACGCTGCAATTCTATAGGCAGCCGGAACAGGGGATAAATGTAGCGACCAGACCGGAAAGAAAAAGGCCGCGAGCGAATCCCGCGGCCAGAAAAGAGGCGTTGCTCAAGCGCCGGGGGAGAACAGCCCCGGCTATCCCGGGAAATCAGAAGTAGATCTGTGAGCGCAGAATGACCGCCTTCTCAGAGTCAACCGTTTCACCCACACCGGCGGTGATCGGCGTGTCGAAGTCGGTGGTGACGTAGTCGAGCATGAAACGCGTCACGTTATTGGGGATCCACTTCACGCCAATGGTGACCGCATCGGCCTTGTTGGTTGAGTTGGCAGCAATGGCAAACTGGTCGTCGGCTTCGAACTGGCTGAAGCGCACGCCCACTTCCCAAGCGCCGCGGCCACCGTTCTCGATGGTGTTGTTCGGCTTGATCGAGCGCATGCCATCGATGGTGTAGTTGTCGATATATTTCTCACCGGTGATCAGCCAGTTCGCCGAGATATACGAAGTATCGATATCGCGGTCGTAGCCGCCAATTCCCGAAAAATTGACGGTCTGGTACTCGCCCTGAACCTTGAACGAACCGAACGCAACAACGCCTTCGATGTTGGTGCGCTCACGATCCATTTCGGTTCCGCCCGGTGCGACGCCGCGGAAGAAGGTCAGGCCGCGGGCCTCGGTTCTCTGGTTGCCGGGGTTGCCGGCCGCTATCGTGCCGGTTGCAAAACCGGCTCCGAGGTGCAGGACACCATTTTCAAAGTTTGCCATCGGCGCGAAGTTGACCGCAGCGCGACCGATAATGTCCTTGTCGTCGGCCACGGCGCTGACTTCGTTGGAATTCTTGCCTTCGCCGTTGGCTACACCTAGC
>JBFKXV010000333.1:0-3710 GCA_041637935.1 Burkholderiales bacterium
ATCCCTGTGATACCAGCAGCGGTGTCACGTCGTCGTAGGCGTGCACGTCGTACGGGAAGCCATGCAGCAAAATCACTGGCTTGCCGGCTGGAGAGCCACTGTCGTGATAGCCGACGTTGAGCACACCGGCTTGTATTTGCTTGCACATATCGATCCTCTTGCGCTTCGAGATGTCGCCGGCTCGATCGACAACCGGCGACGTGTTCCAGCGCAAAAGGATAACGCCTGAGAACGGCCGCGAGAAACTTTGCGGGATCCTGACGTCGATGTCCACGCAACAAGTCGCAAGCACCGAGGTTTGCGCCTAGGGCGTGCGCGAAACCTCGGTGTCGGGCCGGAATGCCAGCCAGGCGAACGCGAAGTGCACACCACCAGCGACCGGCTCGAGCTTCTCCCCGGCGCGCGGCCCGGACACCGCATGCCCGAACAAATTCCACTCTGATCCGGTCTGCTCGTCAAAAATCCGGCCGTCACGCGCGGTAAAACTGTATACACCCTCATCGCCAACGCGGTTAAAAGCAACCGCCGCCGGCACGGTGCGCGATTCGGAAATCTGAGCCGCGTCGAGCGCCGAGCGCAGCCCTTCTTTACTGAACACGACGTAGGGCACGCCGATGAATTCGCTGTTGATCACCGGATACCGCTGCAGTTCCGAGAACGGGTGCACCCGATGCTGATCACCAACCGAGATTCCCAGCACGCGTTCCATCGGCGGCAGTCGCGGGTCGGCCGGATCATCCAGCAAAAATGGTGTTTGGTTGATGTTGTCGTAGCCGCGGTAGGGATTGTTGCCGTAGGGACGGCTGAATCCGGTGGCGCGGGACAACACTTTTCCCGCCGGGTAGACAGCCCGAAAATCAGCGAATGAGGTGATTTGTGAGCGGACTTCGGTCAGTTCCGTGCCGGCATATTGGCCAACAATGCCTTTGCCAGTGAACTGCTGCCACCAGCTTTCGGTTTGACGGTCATACATCACCAGATCGCTCATTCTGAGTCGGCCGGTGGTACCGAAATCCAGCGTGACTCCGTCAAGCTGGCGTTCGAATACGATCGACGCATTGCACAACGGACAAAATGTCACCGCCACCGACAGGCCACCAACGCGATCGTTGACGATCTCGTGATACATCAGAATCTGCAGTGGGTAGGCGCGCGCATCATTATCGATTTGCACGACAATCACCGGTTCATCGTCGTTGAGCCAAGCTCCGGCGGCACCGGTGGAAACGAAGCGCGGCTGATCGATCGCTGGAATGCCATCCTTAGGCGGTCCACCGGATTGAATCTCTTCGAGTTCGACGGTACGTCGTGAGAAATCGGTTCTTGGCCACTCGGCAGTCAGAAACGAGGGAGCGGCAGCCGAACTTTCCACGGCGAGCGCTTGCGGCGGTTCGGATACCCGCTCGCAGCCACTTAACCACAAGGCGAGCAGCGCCGCGGGCGCAATAACAAGATAAACAAACGGCCTTCTGCGACCAGCCGACATCAGTAATCTCCTGGAAAACGTATTGTCTTATTTACGTTTGTAAGGTGCCGGTAGATGCCCAAAGGCCTGCTAACACATATTGGATCGGCGCGACGGTGGTCGGTTTGGTGTGAGACAAAGCGCAGTGAGCAAGATGTGGCCATTCCACATAAGCGAGCTGTAACGCAGGATCGCGCCAGTTCTGATTCAACTGGTGCGGGCCCGTCCCCTGTTTTTTCCGAATCGGAGTCGCTCCCAATATATGTAAACGGGCCCTAGCTTACTTGACGATGACGACTTCCAGGTAGTCGGCGCTGACCAGCAACGTCTCGTCATCAGACTGATTGAACTGGTCAAGAATTCCGTTCAACTCAGCAAGAAACTGCGTACGGCGGCCTTCATCGAGTTTCTCGCGCACACGCATGATCGGCCCGAACCAGGTGCTGAATACGTCTATCCAGTGCTGATTATTGCGAAAGCGAAACAACGCATTGCGTTTTGACACCGCCATTGATGATGTGAAATCGCCAAACAGCTCCTCGAGCCGTTTCTGCGTGCCCCATTCAGGTGGCGGCCGCACGCCGGATGGCGGCGGCAGATAGCGCCCAACAAGTGCAAACGTCTGTCCCCAGAATCCATCCGGGGTCCAGTTTCCCAAACCAATACGGCCACCACGCCGGCAGACGCGAATCAGTTCCTGCGCCGCCTTTTCCTGGTCCGGCGCAAACATCGAACCGTACAGTGACAACACCCGGTCGAACGATTCATCGGCAAACGGGATCTGCTCGCAGTCAGCGACTTCGAATCGCGCCGGCAGTCCCTCAACTGCGGCACGCATACGGGCGCGCTCGATTAACGCCGGCACGTAATCGATGCCCACAGCCTCACAATTGCGTCGTGCTGCCGACAAGGCCACGTTACCGGAACCCGCAGCAACATCGAGTACCTTGTGACCGGCGCGCAGGTCGACCGCCTCGCACAACAGCTCACCCGGATACACCGTGTTCCAGCCGATGATTGCGAAATCCCCGGTTGCCCAGGTTTGTTGCTGCGTTTGTTTGACTCCATCCAGCTCAAGCATCGATCTGCTCTGCTTTAGACAACGAGCCTTGACGGCCATCCGCGGCTGCTGATGTACTCCGCAAGATTCTTCGGTCGGTACGATTTGTTGCGGTCCCAGCGCTGCTTGACGGACTGGTGAATCAACACCTTGCCCTTGCCGTGATCGATGGGACGAAATACTTTCTTGCGAATGCGGTAATAGCTTCGGCGCGATTCGTGCAGTGTCGCAGTCGCTTTTGGTTTGAGCCGCTGTTTCAAGTGCGGCTCGAACCCCAAGCCTGCTTTGTTTGCCTCCCGCATCATCCAGTCGAGCGCAAAGTCTGACAGCAACCCTCCGCCGGGGTCGGGCGGATAGCTACCTCCGACGTCACTATGCGCCCCGCAAAACCACACCTGTTTCAAATCGAGATTGTCTCGCGGAAACCAGACAGTCGGTTCAAAATCGGCGCGAAATTCATCGATTGCCATTGCGTGGCGCGCGATGCGCACGTTCGATCCGATCTTGGTGTCATAGAACTCGTCCTTGTCATCGAGCAGACCAAGGAAGGAAAAAGGTATTCCCATCGCACCGACCGTATCCCAAACGCCAACGAACTTGATCTCTCGTGACGGATGCGAGTGAGCCTTGCGAAACGCGATCGATCGACTGCCGCGCGGCGCATAAGCATCGCCGGGTTTCTTGTAATGATCAAATGCAGCCTGAATCAGGCGCGCATCGGGACGCTTGAGAATGCCGCAATTGTTGATCAGTCCGCACAGACTGCGCACGGTGTATGCACCGCGGCTGAAACCGAACAAGAAGATTTCATCGCCGGGTGCGTAGTTCTGGACAATGTATCGATAGTCATCAACGATGTTTTTATGAAGCCCTCTGCCGGTCGCACCGCCGACAACGCGATCGTAGTAAGAGCCCACGCCCCAGTCGTAAAAGACTTGTTGCGACGACTTGCCGCTTGCGGCCGGTCTGATCGCGCGCGCCAGTCGCAGCACATTAGTCGGAAAATCCTTGCTCAGATCTTCCTCCGGGCGGTTCCACGTACCGTCGGCACAAATGACAATTCTTTTTAGCATACCGGTCACTCCTGAATGCAAACAGGACAGCGGCCACGCATCGGCATGAGTCGCGGATTGTTGTAACCATAATCCAGATAGCGGGCCAGGGGAACCGGTGTTGCGTCAACAG
>JBFKXV010000334.1:0-3705 GCA_041637935.1 Burkholderiales bacterium
GCCCGGGCCGTCCGCATCAACAATGACCGGGATCATTCCGGCCGGGTTGATTTCGAGAAACGCCGCGGTGCGCTGCTCGCCCTGGTACAAATCGAGTCTGTGCAGCCGATATGCCAGGCCGGCTTCCTCCAGCGCGACGGTCGCGCGCAAGCCGTTGCCGGTCGGTGCGAAATACAAATCAATCATGGCGTTGCCTCCTGCCGGGTCATTCCCGGGTCGACACAGTCTAGCAAATGGATTGCCGTAGAAACTGCATTGCACCGGTCTGTATCACACCGGCGTGCCATCATAATGACAAATCAGATCAACACCGGTCAGATCGAAACTGGTCGGATCAGCATCGGTTTGATTAAAACTGGTTTGGTCAAACCGGTCTGATCAAACCGATGCCGGTTAGGGAAGAGAACATGAGCTCACAGCAAGCCGGGCTGCGTCGCGCGTTGTCGTTGCCGCTGGTCACGTTTTACGGACTTGGCACGATTCTCGGTGCCGGTATCTACGTTCTGGTCGGCGAAGTCGCCGGCGCAGCCGGCATCTACGCACCGCTCGCTTTCCTGGTTGCAGCTGTCGTTGCCGCCTTTACGGCTTTTACCTATGCCGAGCTGGCCGCTCGCCATCCACTGTCCGGTGCCGAGGCAGTGTACGTACAGGAGGGTTTCGGTCGCCGCGAGGTGTCGACGCTGGTCGGCTTACTGATCGTATTCTCCGGGCTGGTGTCATCAGCCACGTTGGCCAACGGCTTTGTCGGCTATCTCGGCGTATTTATAGAGTTGCCCGAGATTCT
Organism: Burkholderiales bacterium; assembly: GCA_041637935.1. Taxonomy (GTDB): domain Bacteria; phylum Pseudomonadota; class Gammaproteobacteria; order Burkholderiales; family Eutrophovitaceae; genus SG8-40. The sequence goes on from JBFKXV010000334.1 coordinate 785, forward strand.
GGTGATCTGCCTGGTGGTGCTGGCATTGGGCGTACTTTCGTTGTGGGGAATACTCGAGTCTGTGTCGGTAGCAGCAGTGGCAACGATCATCGAGATCGCCGGGCTTATATTGATCATTGCCGTTTCGGGAGGCAGTTTTGCCGCCTTGCCCGAGCGGCTTCCGGAACTGATCCCGCCACTGCAGTCCAATGCCTGGTGGGGCATCGCGATGGGTGCGTTTCTGGCCTTTTACGCGTTCATCGGGTTCGAAGACATGGTAAATGTTTCGGAGGAGGTCAAGGACCCGCAGCGTACTATGCCGCGAGCCATCATTCTGTCACTGGTTGTATCGACCGCGCTGTATTTTCTCGTTGTCACCGCGGCTGTGCTGACGTTGCCGGTTTCAAGCTTGTCGGACAGCGACGCACCGCTCGCACTGCTATTCGAGACTGCGACGGGCAAACGGCCGACTGTCATCGCATTGATCAGTCTGTTTGCCGTCATCAACGGCGCGCTGATTCAGATGATCATGGCCTCACGCATGTTGTATGGCATGGGAAACGCAGGTTGGCTACCCAAAACGTTGGGTTCCGTGAGTGAACGTACCCGCACACCGGTTGTCGCGACCGTGACGGTCGTAATCGGTGTTCTGTTGTTTGCCCTTTGGTTACCGCTGGTGACGCTCGCGAAGTTAACGAGCTTCGCCATCCTGTTGGTTTTTATTCTGGTCAATCTTTCATTAATTCGTATAAAAAGAATGCAGCCGGCGCCGGCGGGAATTCGGGTCTATCCAATATGGGTGCCGTATGGTGGAATGCTGCTCGCCGTCTTGTTGCTCGTGTTTCAGACGCTCAGTACATTTGGTGTTTCAGGCTGATGTTTGCCGGGCGTTCAGCCGCGAATGCTGGTGATGCCAATCAGTGGCTGGACGATGGGCGCAGCTTGGCGATGAACGGCTTACATATTTTTTGGGCGTCTATAGGTAAGGTAGGTATCTGTAAAGCGACCGTTTAACCAGCATCCATCTGATAATGTTGATGAAAAGCAATAGCAAAGCCGCAATCCGCATCCGCGGCGCGCGCCAGAACAGCCTGAAGAACCTCGATATCGATCTTCCACTCGGCGAATTGCTGGTCGTAACCGGCGTTTCCGGTTCGGGTAAGTCATCGCTGGTGTTCGATACGTTGTATGCCGAAGGGCAACGGCGCTATGTCGAAACTTTTTCGCCTTATGCGCGACAGTTTCTTGACCGCATGGACCGGCCGCAGGTTGACCGCATTGAAGGCGTGCCGCCGGCGATCGCCATCGATCAAACCAACCCGGTACGCACATCGCGATCGACGGTCGGCACCATGACCGAACTGGCTGATCACCTCAAATTGTTGTTCGCGCGGGTGTCCCACCTGTACTGCCGGCAGTGCTCGCAGCCGGTACGCCGCGACCGGCCCGATTCGATTTACCGCGAGTTGAAGTTGCGCGCCGAACAGCACCATGATCCGCGCATGGTGATGACGTTCCCGGTTGATGTGCCGAAAAACTTCTCGCAAAAAGAAGTGCTGCAACTTCTGGAGGCGCAAGGCTACACCCGTATTTTCTCGAAAACGAAAAGCACGCTCGAGGTTGTGCAGGACCGCTTTCGCTTCTCCTCGGCAGAACGCGAACGTGTCATCGAGGCGCTGGAATCCGCGCTCAATGTCGGGCATGGGCAAATACAGGTTCACGCCGTCGACGACCAGGGCGGGATACTTCACTCGTGGAAGTTCAGCGAAGATTTGCACTGCGCCGACTGCGATATTCATTACCGTGAACCGAGCCAGGGCATGTTTTCGTTCAACTCGCCAGTCGGGGCCTGCGAAACGTGTCGTGGCTTTGGGCGCGTCATCGGTATCGATTTCGGATTGATCGTGCCGGATGAATCGAAGACCCTGCGCGAGGGCGCGGTCAAACCGTGGCAGACCAAAAGTTTTCGCGAGTGCCAGGACGACCTCGAAAACTACGCTGGCAAGCGCAGCGTTCCTCTCGACACGCCGTGGCGCGAACTGTCTGAATCGCAACGCCAATGGGTTCTGGAAGGCGAGCCGGATTGGGTCAGCTGGCGAAAGTCATGGCCCGGCACCTGGTACGGCGTGCGTCATTTCTTCGCCTGGCTCGAAAGCAAGGCCTACAAGATGCATATACGGGTGTTGCTGTCCAAATATCGCGCTTATACGCCGTGCACCGTGTGTGAGGGTTCGCGTCTCAAGCATGACGCGTTGCTGTGGCGGGCAGGTGACAAAGCGACCGCTGACGCGGTAGTCGCGCCCCGGTTGCGCTACAAACCGCCCGGCGTGGGGTGGTCGCGACAGCAGCTCGAGGAAGTAGCGGGACTGACGCTGCACGATCTTATGTTGTTGCCAATCGACCGCTGCAAAATGTTCTTCGATGCCTTTCACGCCGCGACGCAAGAATCGCATGCCGGTGCTGCAGCCGACGAAGCGACCGATTTATTGCTGCGCGAGATCCGTTCGCGCTTGCACTATCTACAGCAGGTCGGGCTAGGCTATCTGACACTTGACCGGCAATCGCGCACTCTGTCCGGCGGCGAGGTACAGCGAATCAATCTCACGACAGCGCTGGGAACGTCGTTGACAGACACGTTGTTTGTGCTCGACGAACCGTCGATCGGATTACATCCGCGTGACATGGGACGCGTCATCGAAGTGATGTGCAGTCTGCGCAACGCCGGCAATTCACTGGTTGTGGTCGAGCACGATCCGCAGATCATGTTTGCTGCCGACCGCCTGATCGATATGGGGCCTGGACCCGGGGAAGATGGCGGGCGCATCGTGTTCTTCGACCGGCCGGCGCGACTTGTCGATGCGACGTCGTTGACGGGAGATTATCTGTATGGCCGGCGCAAGACGAACGCCGATCTTTCGTGCCTGCCGGTCGATGCTTCGTCA
>JBFKXV010000335.1:0-3700 GCA_041637935.1 Burkholderiales bacterium
CCAGATCTGGGACGCGGCGAAGCGCAATCCACAAACCATCATGCCACCGTTCGGAAGACACAAGATTCTCAGCGATCACGAAATCGAACTCATTGTCGATTACCTGTACACCTTGTAACAACTGTTGGCGTTTAAGCCGGAATATGCAAGCCACTCGGCGAAAAATCATCACTTTTATCGGCGCTGTCGCTGGTATGGCCCTGGCGCCCCTTGAACTCCTGGCGGCGCAATGGAATGCCAAAGCTTTCGACGAAACCCGCTTCGCGGATTCGCTGAAAAGCGTTGGTGCGCTCGATCTCATAGAATCCGGGCAGATCCAGCTCAAGACGCCGGAGATTGCCGAGAACGGCGCAATCGTGCCGATACAGGTGATCAGCGAAATCCCGAACACCGAGAAAGTGTTCGTGTTCGCCGAAAAGAATCCGCAGCCGCTGGTCGCCATCTTCACTTTCGTAAAGAACGTCGAACCGTTTTTCGCCACCCGCATCAAAATGGGCGAATCGGCCAAGGTCCACGTCGTGGTACGCGCTGATGGCCGACATTACACGACATCGCGTGACGTCAAAGTCACGATCGGCGGCTGTGGCGAATAAGCGGCGACGCCGGACAACCCGGCTTCGATCAACCAGAGTTCGATCAACCGGAACTCGAACAACGATGGAGGCGCGCTGATGGCCGACCCGATGCGAATTCGCGTTGTACGCAATGGTGACATCGCCGACGTCAAGATGCTGATCTTCCATCCGATGGAGACCGGCTACCGCACTCACGCTGCGACTGGCGAGATCGTTCCCAAGCACTTCATCCAGACCTTACAAGCGACGCACAACGGCAGCACCGTGCTGGAAGTCGAATGGAGCCGTTCAGTGTCGCGCAATCCGTTCTTGCATTTCCGGCTGCTCGGCGCCAAGGCCGGCGACAAAATCGCCATCGCCTGGCAGGATAATTTCGGCGCAACCGGCGGCGGTGAAGCCACAATCAAATGAACCCGATCCCTCAGCACGCATCGCTTTTGCAGCGATTGCTCCTGGCGCTGTTAATACTGCTTTTCGGCGCACCGCTGTTTGCGTCTCCTGAACAAGATCGCGCGGCATTTCTGGCATTTTTCAGTGAACGGTTTCGCGACGTGCCACTGCAGCAATACGTCCATGGTTCAATGATGCTCAGCGAGGATGCGCTTTCACAGTACAGAAGCATCATGGATTTCCCACCGTTTCAGGGCGACATCGATAAAGGGCGCAGGCTGTGGGAAAAGCCGTTTGCCAATGGGACAACGTTTGCCGACTGTTTTGATAACGGTGGACGCAACGTCGCCGGCCGCTACCCCTACTACGACGCGGCCGGTGACCGCGTCGTGACGTTCGAAATGGCACTCAATGCTTGCCTGAAGACCAACGGCGAGGCACAACTCGATTATGGCGACAGGAGCACAATGGGCGTGTTAACGGCCTACGCCCGCACACTTTCCGACGGCATGGCAATGAACATCAAGGTTGATTCAGAAGGGGCGCGGAAGAAGTACCAGGCCGGGCGGGAATTTTATTTTCGCCGTATCGGGCAGCACAATCTCGCCTGTGCGTCATGCCACTACACCCACGCCGGACATTATTTCCGGGACGAGTTGTTGTCACCGACCATCGGCCAGCCAGTCAACTATCCGGTGTTTCGTGGCGGCGAGTTCCTGTTTACCCTGCACATGCGCTACCAGCGCTGTATGGAGGCACTGCGCGCCGTACCATTTGCGGCCGGCAGTGAGGAATTCAACAACCTGGAGTATTTTCACTCCTATCTGAACAACGGCCTGCCGCTTAAAGCCTCGGTTTATCGCCGCTAAGTCATCGGCCGGCGCTGAATCACCACGCCGCGAAGCGGCCGTACTGCCAAAAGTGCGGATGCCAGCGTTGCGCCGAAATCGGCATGTCCCACACGACCCCCCAGTATTCGACAGACAGCATGGTCGTCACAATGACTGCTGCGGCGACCGACGACAGTACCGCGAGGCGTGCTCTTGCTAGCTGTGCCGGCGCCAGCGGTTGTGTCTGCAACGGCAGGCAACGACCGAGCAGCCAACCTGACATTACACAGAGCATAATCTGGCCGTGCGGCATGACGATGCCACCGCTGAACAACGACTCGGTCAGGCCCATCACCAGCGCCGCGGCAACCACCACCGTGATCATGTCGCCGTCAGACGAGTGCGAGCCACGCATCGACCTGGCGGCGAAGACCACCAATAGCAGTCCCAGGGCACAGCCGGCACCACCGGCGATCAGACCGTACTCGGAAAGCAATTGCAGTGGCGCGCTGTGCGGGTGTGCTGCAGGCAGAGCAAAGCCCAATAGACCGAACTGGCCGGGTCCGACCCCGGTCAGCGGCTTGTCGGCAAGTGCGTCAAGCGCCTCGCGGGCGAGAACAACGCGTGCATCGATACTGCCGCTGCCGCGTTTCACCACCGAGTGAATCTGCGGAATCTCCGTCACCTGCTCGACCTTTGAGGTGAGCGCGAGATAGCCACCAAATATCATTGCGCCACCAATGATCATCAACGCGTTGGCACGCAAGAATGCCATGCGCCCACGACGTGTCAGCAGGAACACCATGACAGTTGTCACGACGAGCGCAACCCAGACTGCCCGGGTACCTACCATCCATTGCAGCGCCCAAAAGTTGGCGCCGACCGCATATAGCGCCAGCTTCCAGACTTTCGATAATGGCAGTGCCAGAATCGGCAGCGGCAGCAGCAACAGGACGTAGGCCTGGTACTGACTGAAGAACCGGACATTGGCAAAATTCAGGAACGGTGCGACCCAGGTAAATGGCCGTCCTTCAATCAATGAAAAGGTCTGCGACAGCCAGAATTGCGCCCCGATCAGGCCGGCACCGGCACAGGCCGCCACCGCCAGAGCCCGGTCGGTTGTAGCACCGTGCAGGCGAACCAGCGCACAAACCAGAAGTGCCAGAAAGACCAGCTGCATCATCAAGCCGATCTCCAGCGCTGCCAACTGCGGCGCGTCTGATAGCGCGCCGCTGGCAACACCGCCAACCAGCAACACGAGAAGTAACCAACGGGTCGTGCTGCCGAGGTCAAGCCACGCGCTCACAACCCCGCTACGGATACGAGGATGCAGAACAAACAACGCCGAACCCATCAATAAACCAAGCTGCAGATAGCGCGCGTCATCGTAGACGCGGGAGCTGATGACCGGTGTCCACACCGGCGCAAACATCAGGTACAGACTGACCAGCATCAGCGGCAGTACCTGGGGTAATCCGTCCAGTCGCAACTGGGGAGACACAGCCTGTTTGGGCGCGATAGCGTGTTCGGTCATGGTGTCGGGCGGTTATATTGGATGGCAAATCGAGCGAGCGACACAAGTGGCTTCACCCAATGCCTGAGCGACGCACAAACGATGCCCGCACCCCAGAATGTAATGCAGGCAAAAAAAACGGGGATTGAAAAAGAAAGAGGGTGCCTGAGGCACCCTCTCTTTTGCTTTCGCAGCGGAGCGCGTATTTACGCTCCGCCACTAAGCGGTTTCGCGATTAGCTCGCGCTTTCTGCAAAGTCGGCCACATAGACCGTGATGGCAGCACGGCACGAACCCGGCAGGAACTTGTTGATGTCCGACGCGTTCGCGGGATCCGGACCGCAACCCCAGGCAGCCACTGCGTCACCCTGACCAGGCTGGTTACCAAGCGCC
>JBFKXV010000336.1:0-3700 GCA_041637935.1 Burkholderiales bacterium
CAGGCCGGCGAGCGCAACGGCGCAATTGCGCCAGCCAGATTTCCGGTAGACGACAGGGTCTGCGAGGCTCGCCGCAGCGAGATCTGCGGGTAACCGTTCACAGCAGCCAACTTCAGCAAGCTCAGAACCGATATTCTCCTGGTGCTTTGATTCATGGTGTTCGAATGGTCAGTCACGGCCCAGCGGAGCAAAAGCATGTGCATCGCGATCGCGGCTGCGCCATTAGAACTGGATTAGCAGCCTAGTGACGGCGGCTCACCATCCAGATGAACCCGGCCAACTGTAGAGCAAAGAACGCGCCGAACGCGACGGCATAGCCTTCAGGCTGATACCCGCCGGCCGCCACCGGCCAATGATTGACGATAACTCCGAATGCCCACTGCGAAGCGAAAGCGGTAAGGAAAACCAGTAAATTGAGCGCCGTCGTGGCGCGCCCGGTCATGTTCACCGGAAACTGCTGCGACAAAATGGCGAAGGCGAGGCTTCCCGAGGTGCCGAAAAATCCCCAGCCGATCCAGATCAGCAATGCCGGATCGCTGGCGCCGGCCACCAACATCAACTGCACGGCCATGTAAAAGGCGCTGGCGATAATCAGCACCGTCATTGGCGCAATGCCCCGCCGTGCCAGACGTGCAGCGAGCTGCCCCCAGAACAGAAAGCCGCACATGGTGGCAACGCCGAGTGCCAACAAGTGAAACGCGACCGCCTGCCGTCCCAGGCCGGCGACGTCGACCAGCCACGGCCCGGCCCACAATCCCTGCACTGCCATATTGAACGATTGAAACAGCGTCGTTCCGAGAGCAATTTTCCAGAACAGCGGCGAGACAAAAACGCCGATCGTTCCCCTGACCTGGCTGGCGAAGTTCTCATCGCGCCCGTTGCCAGGCTTCTCCGGTACAACCAGGAACACGACGGCTGCGGCGGCAAATGTTGCGACACCCAGCATCAGGAACAACCCTCTCCAATCGGTCACGCGCAGTGCCGCTTCGACCGGTACGGTCGCAGAAATAGCACCAAGGCCGCCGACAAACATCATGCGTCCGGTCATCGCCGGCAGGCGCTCGAGCGGGAACCACAATGTAAACACCTTGATGCTCGACATCAGACACGCTGCCACGCCAAAGCCTATCAGCGTTCGTCCAATCAACAATCCGCCAAGGCCCTCAGCCATCGAAAAAACCACGGCGCCACTGCCAGCGAGCAATAACAGAAACGAATTGGTGCGCCGCGGTCCGATGCGATCGAGCATCAGGCCGACCGGAATTTGCAGCGCGGCAAATCCAAGGAAATATGCCGACGTCAGTAACCCCAGCGCGCTTGCCGACAGACCAAACTCGTCAATCAGATCGGTGGAAATTACCGCGTTGACGGATCGGTAGAGATAGGACAGAAAGTACCCGGCAGCAAATGGCAAGAAAACCAGCAGCGCCGTTTTGGTCGCCAGCGACTGCGCTGCAAAGTCGCGATCCATGATCAGCCTTAACGATGGCGGCGGACGCTGACTTGGTTGATGCCAATCAGGGAATTGACAATAAAACTCAGTACCGAAACAAACAGGGCAATGAAGAATCCGTCCCAGAATCCGGCCACCACAAAGCCGGGAACGAGCCAGGCAACGAATAGCAGCATCAGTGCATTGATGACCAGCACGAAGAAACCGAGTGTGACTACCGACAGCGGCAAAGTCAGCAACACCAGCAGCGGCCTGACAAAAGTGTTGACGATGCCGAGGAGCAAGCCGGCGACAAACAATGATTGCAGCGTTTGAAACGAAATGCCGCTGAACAGCTCGTCGGCAACCCACAACGACAGCGTGTTCACGCCCCAAAACATCAGGAATCGAACGAGTCCGGAATTCATGCGGGCAATCATACTCGAAGCGCCGACATTCCCGATAGCGACATGCAATAGCTGGCAACGGCACCAGCGATTCCGGCGCGAACCTGGATGGCTGATCGCGGCGGTAACCCGATGTTCCGAATGTCCGCCCTGAAGAAATCAAATCCCCAACTGCGTTTAGCACTCAGCAAACGCTGCTTCGTGGCGCGTGGCTGCTGCTGGGGGCCCTGGCTCTGTTGTCGGGCTTCCACGTGTTGCGGGGCGAACACTGCCGGTCTGCCTGCCGGACCGCTCGGAGCATCCGCCTGAATTCCTGCCGGTGTCCCGATTCGCGGTCTAAAGTTTGCTTTTGTCAAACCCGTTAAGCAGATGTCATCACTTGGGAGTCTGTTCGGATGCATCGACCTGTCGCGTGTGCGATGCTGTTTGTGGGTACTCTTTTCGCGCCGGCTGTATCTGCCGACATCTTTCGCTATGTCGACCGCAATGGCGACGTGCACTACACTAATGTTCCCAACGACAGCCGCTACAAAATCCACCGCCGCGTTGATGACACCAACCCGATTACCAACACGCTTGCCAAAGAAATCCGCCACTATGGTCCTGGGGTGCGCAAGCGTTATGAAGAAGACATCCTGGCGGCCGCAAGCGAGAACAACGTCGACCCGGCGTTGATCCACGCTGTCATATCGGCCGAGTCGGGTTACAACCCGTTCGCGCGATCACGACAAGGCGCTGCTGGGCTGATGCAATTGATGCCGGAAACCGCACGCCGGTTCGGCGCACGCAATCGCCTCGATCCAGGCCAGAACATTCGCGCCGGCGTGCGCTACCTGCGTATGCTCATGGACTTGTTCGACAACGACCTCGAACTGGTACTTGCCGCTTACAACGCCGGGGAGAATGCGGTCATTCGCTTCGGTCACCGTGTACCGCCCTATTCCGAGACCATGATCTACGTTCCACGCGTTCTCGAGTACTACGAGCGATATCGCACCCGGCTCTAGACTGGCTGTTTCGCTTGTCCGGCAGGGTAGCCGGCGTCTGCACAAACCGGCGTTCGCGTGCGTAATTCGCAAGCAATCGCTCAACGATGGCCGCAAAGTTTTTTGTTTCTCGCAACAGTCATTCACACATATCAAACGCGGTTATGCGCATTCAACGCACGCTCCGTTACGCATTATGTCAGTTGCGTGTGTCGACACCGGGCTAAATAGATGAAGCCCGCAATCGAACATCACACAGAGTGACACAACGCGGCACGCTGTCGCGAAACCAAGCTACTGATCATCAACGAGTTCGTCTCTCGAACGTCAAATCTGCGCGCGCGACGTCACACTCGGTACGGACATTGCAACTTTTTGCAGCCGCCAAAGGGCGAACTCCGGTGCGATTACCTTTACCTATTCGTAATACACCGATCGACATCAACTTACGCAGAGGGCGGAGGCAACCGATGAAGAACCCGACTCTTGTAGATGTGTTTAAAGCGATTCCGTACGGCTTGTTTGCTTCGCTGCTGTGTGTGTGCTCGACAGCTGTCGCGCAAGTCACCGAAACAGAATCAAACAACACCGCTGCGGAAGCGCAGCACCTCCTGATCCCCGCCGAAGGATTGACAGTATCAGCGAGAATCGGCGGTAGCACTGAATCCGTCACAACGGATGACGATTTCTTTTCCTTTGATGCCGTGGCCGGCGACGTACCTACCATCAGGGTGATATCCGACGGAACCGGATGGGACGGCTACCTGATGCTCTACGACAGCAGCGGAACGGTCGTCAACCAGAACGACGACGCGTATCCGCAGAACCCCGACAGCGTTTCACCCTGGGACCCGGCGGCACGGCCATCTACAGCC
>JBFKXV010000337.1:0-3698 GCA_041637935.1 Burkholderiales bacterium
AAAGTTTGCTGTCTACATCGACAGCCCGCAAAAAGAGAACGAGAACGGCTTGCTTAACATTTCCGGGACCGCACTGCTCGACGGCGTGCTCGATATCAACGTCATCAATACACGCAACAGGGCGTTCTCGCCCGTGCAAGGTGCTCGATTCAACATTCTGAGCGCTGAATCAATTGTTGGATCTTTTCGAACGATCTTGTCGGCTCCCCTCGGTGAGAACCTCATATGGCAGGTGTCTTATCTGATCGATGCTGATGACACTACCGATATTGTTCGCCTGGAAGTCATTCACGTCCCTGAATAGTAACCACAATTCTGTTCCGGCAGCGGTGATCGCATCCAAACTGGCGACTGCGGAATGAACAGCATAGTATGTACTGGTGACATCGCTTTATTTGGCGAATCATCTGCCGGCGATCTCACAACGGAACCGCTGGCGTGTGAATTGCGCCATGGGTCGGTTCCGGCTCATAAAGAACAACATGCGAAATAACCGCCGAGAGGAGGAGTTACCATGAAACGGTTGATGGCAAGGCCGGCAATTGTCTGCGCAGTTCTCGTGCTCGTTTTTGCGAGCTCAGTGGTGCACGCGCAGATTGCCTCAAACAAAGCAGCAAAAAGTCCCTGGGGTCCGGACGACGAGATCGGCACACTCAATATGATGACCGATGCCTCCCGGTTCGACGTGCTCAAGCGGGTTATGGGCGGCAAAGTTTACGATCTGGGCGTGGATTTGTTCGTCGGAATGCCACTATGTTGTACGCCTTTCGGAGACCCGTCGTTTCAGATATGGATGACGCATACCCCGTCACGCGATAGTGCGAACGAATTGCTGTCCTACTCCGGCGACGCGATCTCGATGTATACCCACAGCGGCACCCACCTCGACACGCTCAATCACTTCGGGCTGCACGGCGAGATCTGGAATCAGGTCCATGCGGACGACGCACTCGGTGTACGCGGATGGACCAAATCAGGTGCAGACAAGTATCCGCCAATCGTCGCGCGCGGGGTACTGATCGACGTGGCCGGTGCCAAGAACCTCGCGCATTTACCCACGTCCTATGCCATTACCGTGGCTGATCTGCAGGCGGCTTTGCGGAGACAGGGAACGACGCTTCGTCCGGGCGATGTGGTACTGACCCGCACCGGGTTGATGTCACTGTGGCCCGATGCCGCCAAGTATCGTCTCGCGGACCAGGCCGGCTTGAGTCTCGAGGCAGCCCAGTGGCTGGTGGAACGGCAACGGGTTATGATGCTGGGAGCGGATAACTTTGGTGTCGAGTTTTTCCCGTCCACGGATCCCGAGAACTTCGTTCCGGTGCATACGTACTTGTTTGCCGAACGCGGAGTCTCGATTCTCGAAGCCATGTGGCTGGAAGATCTGGCCAAGGATCGAGTGTACGAGTTTCTGTTCATTGCTTCGCCTCTGAAGATCCGCGGCGGGACCGCTTCGCCGCTTCGCCCGATCGCAATACCCATTTCAAGCCGATAACCAATCGTCATGGCGTGTGCGGAGTTCACTATCCGCACACGTCAACCCTGCCGTCTCGAAAAACCCGGTCAGGTTCAAGCAATTGCTACCCGCGACTTGATGCGTCGCCGTCGTTTCCGGCAAGCCGCCGTACAAAACTCAAGATCGCGTCGTTGGTCTGCTGTGGCGCTTCGAGCATCGGAAAGTGGCCAACGCCCGGCACGACCGCAATAGTTGCGTTGTTCGCCGCTTTCTTTATTTCGTCCAACCACGGCGTCGACTGGTTAGGTGCCAGGGATACGCGCTCGAGATTCGCGTTGAGGTACGTGGACTGGATCAGCAGGAGCGGCGCCTTCATCGCTGCCAACACCGCACGCGCGCGCAGCGCATCCCAACGCACCAGGTTGAGCCAAAGTTCTCTGGCAAAGTCCATGTTTATATTTGCCAACCCGGCATTGACCAAGTCGCGAACGCTGGCAGCCGTACTATCGACATAGAAACCGGCGTAGAGTTGCTCAGTAAAGCGGGCCATGCCAATCTGGTCAAGCGTTTGGTTTGTTCTTCTCGCAGCTTCGTCAGCATCACCCGATGCGACAGCGCTACCGTCGATGTGAACAACGCCGCGAACACGCTCTGGCGATTGGCTGAACGTCTCGGATGCCACGCGGCAGCCCATGCTGTGGCCGACGAGCACGACGTCGTCGAGCTTGAGCTTATCCAGAGCGCTATTGACAGCTTCCGCCAGTGCCTCGATAGTCGCTTCGCGCGGCGCCGGCGAAGCGCCATGGCCGGGCAAGTCAACGACCACGCAGCGATTCCCTCCCGACACGCCGGACAATTGCTCTTTCCAGTGATTCAAATTGCAGGTGAAGCCGTGAATAAAGATGATGGCGGGATCGCCGAGACCGCGGTCAACCAGATTCAGCTCGATATCGGACATGTGTCTGTTCGTTGCCAAGGTTATTCCTAGTCTGCTTTTTTAGCGCCAACTAGAGCGTAGCGTAATCTTGCTCGCCCCGGACCAGGAATTTTTAATAAAAAGGGAAACAGAAAAGCCAAGAAAGAGCCATCCGACTAATTTTCGAAACCCGGGTCGGATCTTGCTCTAGACTGATAACACAATGATCCTGATTCGCCTGATCGCTATCGCGGTGTTGTCGCACATGGTGTTCGTTGCGGCGCGCATGACAGCGTCTTTATATGCGCTGGCAAACAACGCTTCGACCTTCACCGTGGGCGTGATTTTGGCATTGTTCTCGCTGGTGCCGATGTTGATCTCGGTTCGCGCCGGCCGCTGGCTCGACGCGGTGGGTCCGCGGCGCCCGACACTGATCGGAACACTGCTCGTTCTCGGCGGCGCGCTGCTGCCGTGGATGTTCTCCTATGAGTCTGCCGATCTGGCGCCGCTGCTCGTCGCAGCGACACTGATCGGCACCGGGCTGACGCTGGTGATGATCTCGATCCAGCAGCTCATCGGCGAGCGCGCTGACCCCGCTCGCCGCCCGGCCGCGTTCTCCATGTTTGCTCTCGGCGTTTCAGTGTCCGGTTTTACCGGCCCGGTATTGAGCGGGATACTCATCGACGCATTTGGCCATCGCGCCACCTTCGGTGCGTTCGTAATCATATCGCTGCTTGGATTGGCGGCGGTTTGGACCAGCCGCAGCTTGATGCCGTTACGGCATGGCACAGTAAAACCACCGAGACCGATGCATCCGGCCGAATTGTTCAGGCATGCCGAACTGCGGCATATCCTGATCGCCACTGCGTTGATTTCGATGTCATGGGATTTGCAGTCTTTTGTAATCCCGGTGCACGGCACCTTTGTTGGTCTGTCAGCATCGGAAATCGGTTTCGTGCTCGGTTGTTTCGCGCTCGCCACATTCGTCATCCGGCTCGCCATGCCGACGCTCTCGCGGCGGTTTACAGAATGGCAAGTGCTCGTCTACACCCTGTTCTCCGCGGCACTCGCATTCACTCTGTTTCCGCTGTTTTCTTCCGGCGCACCTCTGATGGCGATCGCCTTCCTGCTCGGCTTGGGACTGGGCGCAGCGCAACCTAACATCATGTCTCTGGTTCACTCGCGATCTCCCGAAGGCCGGATCGGCGAAGTGCTGGGCGTGCGATTGACCATCATTCACGGCAATCAGGTGGTGCTGCCTCTCATCTTCGGCGCATTCGGCTCAGTACTTGGCACCGTGGCCATGTTCTGGACCATGGCGATCCT
>JBFKXV010000338.1:0-3692 GCA_041637935.1 Burkholderiales bacterium
CCGGGATCGATATCAGCGTAAACACGACCAGCGCATAGGGCGGGAAGAACGTCACTCTCCAGTCTTTGTGGTCACGAAACCGCATTTCGCTGTCGGTAAAGAACTGATGATGTTGCAGAGTGTGACGGTTATAAATGGCGCGTAGTGCTTTCGATTTCTGCGGTCGATGCATCACATGAAGATGCAAATACCATTCAAAAATATTACAACCCAGCCAGAACACAGGCACTGCCAGCCATTCCCACCACTGAACATTCGCCAGATGCTGCGCGTAGATCCATAAAGCAGTGAACCCGATGGTGTAAATCACCAGCACATGAATCGGGCCGTTATACCAATTCGATAACCGGCTACGGTATTGCTGTCGATAGGCTTTCTGCCGTTCTGTCATCATCGACCAAGGCCCTCCGTATAATATATCAGCAATACATCACGAGCCGGGCAAATTGTCAAACAAGAAACCAAACATCGATTACCTGGTATTCGCAAGCCATCAAAAATCCACGTCTGTCAGCACCGATGCCCATTATGCTCCGAGGCGGAAACGCAACCGATCCATACGCAAACCGGGAAGCGCCGTTGCCGGGTATTGCGCAGCGCACCATAGGCAGCCCAACAAGATGGTGCGCAACATGAATCCGGTTGATCCGATCGCTGACTGGTACACAATCAGCCGTGTTCTGGATCGTTCACTACTCGGCCACGTCTGCAAAGGCGATGGTTCTCGATACGTCAAATCGGAAATTTCGGCGCGCCGGGGCACAGAACTGGACGCCAGAGTAAAAGCCGCTTAAGCTCTCATTCCCGAATTTACAGTCGCCCGTAACAGGGGGAGGAGAGTAGCCGCCTTGAAGAGCGGCAGGGAGGGGGCCCACGAAGATCTCTCTTCGTGGGCCCTTCCAGTTTGTGCATGAACTTCTGGTCAACGATCCGGCGAATCAAGCGTACTTTCTTCGTTACGCAATTCTTGCGTGACGTACCACGCGGCACCTCTTTGCCGGCTCGCTCTGGTTTGACTTCGATGCATTCAGTTGCACGCCCTGCCCGCTTTCCCAGCTCTGCTACAGACCGATAAAATGCAAACATGACTCTTGACAGTATGCGATATGAGTAACGCTTTGCCATCATTACGACAGCTTCGCTACCTGGTGACACTGTCGGAAACGCTGAATTTCCGACGCGCGGCCGAAAGCCTGTACGTGACGCAGTCGACATTGTCGGCCGGGATAAAAGAGCTGGAGAACGTGCTCGGCGCGATGCTGGTTGAGCGTGACAAACGCAACGTACGTTTCACTCCGCTTGGTTTCGAGGTGGTTGAACGCGCGCGCAAGATGCTGGCGCAGGCTGAAGACCTGGTTCAGCTGGCGCGAGGTTCCCAAGAGCCGCTCAGCGGTCTGTTACGGCTCGGCGTTATTCCGACGGTTGCGCCGTTTCTTCTGCCGATGGTATTACCCGTGCTCCGTGAGGCGCATCCGCATTTGCAACTGTATTTGCGAGAGGATATGACTGACCGCCTGCTCGCGCGGGTTGAATCGGGTGAGCTTGATCTCGCGCTGATAGCGCTGCCTTACGATACTGGCGATCTGGTAGTGCGAGAATTATTCAAGGACGAGTTCTGGTTTGTTGCGCGCCAGGGTGAGCGGCTGGCCCGCGACAAGGAAATCGCAATCAGGGATATCGATACTGCGCGCGTGCTTTTGCTCGAAGAGGGTCATTGTCTGCGTGACCATACTATCGAAGCCTGCGGAGCACGGCGCATGGCAGCGCGTCACAGTGAGTTGGAAGCAACCAGCCTGTTTACCCTGCTGCAGATGGTACACAACGGTATGGGTATTACCCTGCTGCCGGAAATGGTCATCAAAGCCGGCGCCCTGACCGGCAGCCAACTCATAGCGCGACCGTTTGCGCACCGCGTGCCGTCTCGCACGATTGCATTGGTCATGCGCCGCAGCAGTCCTCTGACGGTTGATTTCGAGTTGCTTGCAGACTTGATCACTGCTCATCACCGTGAAGCTTCGCGTACAACACGGGGAGCATCAAGAGTGAGACGCTAATTGGCACTGCGCGTGTAATGAAAGATTCGTTGCCCGCGGCAAGGCGTTCGCAGCCCAAAATGGAATCTGAGCGTGCAGCCCGGCCGGCATCTCTACATTGTGCGTTTACCAAACTTTGGTGTTGCCATGCGGCGGCAAGGCTGGTGGCTGCACCTTTAACCCTTACAGGTTGCAGCAATACAGACGATTCAGGCGCAATAGCGTAGAATTTTAGTTTGCGAGGCGCGTGCGCACTGCGGCGTGCTGAGCACATTCATCCAAACAGTTTTCCTCGCTCCGTCTATGTCCGACGTCGAAGAATGGTCGTTTCCGGAAGATCTGCAGCCCGATACGGACGACGTAAGTTTTGATCTTGACTCCGCGCTGAACGCGGTCGTTAACGTACGAGCCGAAATACCGGATGACGCCTTCACGGCGTCGATTCTCGGCACCGAGCGTGTTGGCAATGGCGTCGTCATCCGCGAAGACGGAATCGTGCTGACCATTGGTTATCTGATCACCGAGGCGGAGACGATCTGGCTGACGACCAACGATGGAAATGTCGTTTCCGGACATCCCCTAGCCTACGACCAGGCGACGGGTTTCGGTTTGATTCAGCCACTTGGACAGCTCGGTGTGCCGTCGCTTGACTTTGGCAATGCGGGAGCGTGCCAAACCGGTGAAGACGTTCTTTTCCTCGGCCAGGGCGGACGGCAGCACGCACTGAAGGCAAAACTGATCGACAAGCGCGAGTTTGCGGGCTACTGGGAATACGTTCTCGACGAAGCCTTGTTTATTGCTCCGGCACATCCGCAGTGGGGAGGCGCCGCTCTCGTCGGTCATGACGGGCGGCTGCTTGGAATTGGCTCGCTTCTGGTGCAGGAAGCCATCGATGGTCAGACCGTCCAGGGCAACATGGTGGTGCCCATCGACCTGCTCAATCCGATATTGGATAGCATGCTCACGACCGGGCGCTCTGGCACACCGCCGCACCCGTGGCTCGGCATGTACACCACCGAATCGGGAAAGAATCTCGTCGTCGGTGGCGTTGCCGAACACGGGCCGGCTGCAAAAGCAGGAATCAAACAGGGTGACCTGGTCCTGGAAGTCTCCGGAAAGAGAATCAGCACGCTGGCACAGCTGTTTCGCACGGCTTGGCAGACCGGCCCTGCCGGAGCGACGATTCCTCTTACCATTGCGCGTGAAGGCGATGTGCTGCGCTATGAGGTCAAATCAGCGGACCGCAACGACTTTCTGAAAAAGCCGCGGCTACACTAGTGTAGTGCTTCACTATTAACGGCACAAAAGATGGCGAGAATCGCCCTCATACTTCGTTACAAATCTCGCGTCGTTAATAATCGTGCGAGGTGTAGCGCACCGGAGCGCGGAACAGGGGCCCCTTTGGGGATGTGACCGCGTAGGTGCGCACAAGACCGCGTTTGTCTCGGTGCGAAGGCATCCCGCTTCCGGGTCGCATCCCCGCAGGCGGGGCCCCTGCTCCGCCGTACGCGGGCGCACCTCGCTGCGGTTTGCGCCTTGTCTGACGCCGATTTCGCCACTTTTGTTCATTTAAACGCCGGTTCAATCTTCCAACATAAGCGCCATGAACAGTAAAGCACTACACTAGTGTAGCCGTGGCTTTTTCAGAAAGTCGTTGCG
>JBFKXV010000339.1:0-3682 GCA_041637935.1 Burkholderiales bacterium
GAGGCCGGAAAACTCGTGACCGAGGTACTCGAAAATATGGATGAGGGCGTCGCCCGCTTCGAGGCTGGACGCAGAGCTCTTAAAGGCCATTCCAGCGCCGACGCATCGAAGACTGCGGCGATGGGCTACTGCTTTGGCGGAGCCGTGGTGCTGGAAATGGCCCGCCGCGGAATAGACCTCAAAGGTGTCGCCAGCTTCCATGGCGCACTGTCAACTCAAACCAAGGTAGAGCCTGGATCAATCAAGGCGAAGATACTGGTGTTGCACGGTGACGACGACGTGCTGATTCCCCGGGAACAGGTAGATGCCTTCAAATCCGACATGCAAAACGCCCGGGCCGACATGAAATTCATTGGTTACCCCGGCGCGCTGCACGGATTCACCAATCCGGACGCAACCACAAACGGCAAGAAATACGGACTGCCACTGGCCTACGACGAGAACGTCGACAAGAAAAGCTGGAACGAACTGAAATCGTTCCTGGCTGAAGTCTTTTCTCGATGAGCCGGGTAGCATCACGAATAACAATATTTGGAGGAAGGACATGGGCATCAAGGCGCTCACCTTTGATACGGGCGGCACAATCCTCGACTGGCACACTGGTTTTCGCGATGCGTTTGCCGCCGCGGGCTGGAAGCACAACATCGAAAAAGACTGGCCGTCGCTGGCAAACGAGTACCGCCGCCGCACGCTGCAGGCAATGCTCAATCATGGTGAAAAAGCGCCAGCGACAAAGAACTTCGACGACGTGCACCGTGAAGAATTGAAGTCTCTCGCCAAAGAGCAAGGTCTGGAGTCGTTCACCGAGGACGAGTTGCACAGCATTTCGTGGGATTCGCTGCACAACCTGAAATGCTGGCCAGATTTTCCGGATGTACTGCCGAAGCTGCGGGAAAAATACATGTGTGTTTCCTTCACGCTACTTAGTTTTCGCATCATTATTGATACGGCGCGCGCCAACGGACTGAGCTGGGATGCGGTGGTCTCCTGCGAAGCGATTGGCAAGTACAAGGTGCTGCCCGAGTCTTATTTGACCTGTGCAAAGTTCCTGCAACTCGAGCCATCGGAGTGCTGCATGGTTGCGTGTCACAACTTCGACCTCGATGCCGCGAAGAGCTGCGGCTTCAAAACTGCATTTGTTCACCGCGTCCATGAATGGGGTCACGAACCGCCGCCGAGCCCCGAACCGAATCCGCACCATGACTTTGTTGCAAACGATTTTCCGGATTTGGCGCGCCAGCTCGGTATTGCGGTGTAAGTCGATCATGAACGGGCGAGGTTGGGCCCGTCTCACCGTGCTGAATCGGCGGCGAGGAATGGTTTATTGAACTGGATAAAAGGGGCAATTCGATGAGCGCAATTACACCAGGTGTTGCTGAGCATGAAAAACTGCCGCCGATGGCGTCACGTTTTGTCGACGCGGCGTCGCTGCCGTGGCAGAAATCACGCTATCAGGGAATTGAGACCAAAACGCTGTTGGTTGATCCATCTTCCGGGCTGCTAACCATGTTGATGCGCATGGCGCCGGGCGCGAAACTGCCCGATCACGAGCACGTCGACATTGAACAGACGTGGGTTCTCGAAGGCAGTCTCGACTGTGGTGAAGGCAGCTGCACCGCTGGTAATTTTGTGTGGCGACCGTCCGGCAGCCGTCACGACGCCTGGGCCGGTCCCGACGGCGTTCTACTGCTGGGAATGTTTCAGTTACCCAACCGTTTCTTTGAAAACGATGGCCGGCAACTGGACTTTCTCGGGCGGGACTGGGAGCAGAGCTGGGGAGAAGTGCACGTACGCCGGCAGCAGGCCCAGTTTGCATAAAGCTGATTTCAGAACGTACGGAGCCTCGCAATGAGCGAACCAATTTCGAATGAACCGCTGTTGAAAGGCGATACGGCTCTGGTCACCGGAGGCGCGTCCGGCATCGGGCGCGGCATCGCGCTGGCGCTGGCCAAGGAAGGCGCACGCGTCGTGCTCAGCGACACGAATGCTGAGGCTGGCCAGAAAGTCGCCGACCAACTCATCAAAGACGGCCACCAAGCAAGCTTTGTAGCGGCTGACCTGGCGAGCAAAGATGGCCCTCACAAACTGCTCGCCGAAACAACGCAACGTATCGGCCCGTTATCGATCCTGGTACACAGCGCCAGCCCGCCGCGCCGCGAAGCGGATAACGCGCTGGATGTGTCAGAAGAGACCTGGGACCAAATGCTGGCGGTGAATCTGCGCGCCGGTTTTCTGCTCGGGCGGGAAACGGGCCGGCAGATGATCGAGCACAAGATCAAGGGCCGCATGCTCATCATTACCTCGCTGCACGCCGAAACGCCGCGTAACCTGCCGCACTACAGTGCTGCCAAGGCCGGACAGACCATGACCATGAAAGAACTCGCCAAGGCGCTTGGCCCGCACGGCATTCGCGTCAATGCCATCGCGCCCGGTGCCATTCCGGGCGGCGGCTTCGACGCAGCTGGTGCCGGTCTCGAGCGGCTCACCCGCTGCACCAGTCTGCACCGCCTCGGAACACCTGAGGACATTGCCGGCATGGCGGTTGCCCTGCTTTGCGATCGCTTTTCGGCGTATGTCACCGGCACCACCGTCGCAGTCGATGGTGGTATTGCGTTGCATAACTGGATCGAGCCTGTCGATCTCTGACTGACAGAACGACGCATGGCTACGACGGGAAACACGCAGTGGCTTTCGCAAGTAGTTGAGGAAGCGCTCGAGCCTGGGCTGCCGATCATCGATCCACACCACCACTTATGGGACCACCCGGATAGCCGTTACGTTGCCACCGACTTTCTCGACGATACTGCGTCCGGTCACAACATCGTTCAATCGGTTTTCGTTGAATGCAAATCGCAGTACCGCACCGATGGGCCGGAAGCCCTGCGGCCGGTTGGCGAAACCGAATACGTGTGCCGCCTCGCGCAACAAAGCGACACGGCCTTCCCCGGCAAAACGAAGGTCGCCACCGGCATTGTCGGCTACGCAGACCTGACTCTTGGAAATGCGGTCGACGCCGTTTTATCCGCGCACATCAGCGCCGGCAATGGCCGCTTCCGTGGAATTCGGCATGCCTGCGCCTGGGACGCCAGCGACGAGGTGCGCAACTCCCACACCAATCCGCCCGAGGGCCTGCTGTTACAAAAGAACTTTCGCCAAGGCTTCGCGTTACTCAACAAACACGGTCTAAGTTTCGATGCCTGGCACTACCACACGCAGATTGCGCAGCTGACCGACCTTGCGCGCGCCTTTCCGGATACGACGATTATCCTTGACCACGTTGGCGGCCCACTCGGCATCGGACCGTATGATGGCAAACGCGAAGAAGTTTTCCAACAATGGCAAGACGCCATCGCCGAGTTGGCGCAATGCCCGAACGTATCGGTCAAACTTGGTGGCCTGGCAATGAAGATTTGCGGTTTCGGCTGGCACACGCGGGACATGCCGCCAACGTCAGACGAACTCGCGGATGCAAATGCGCCCTACTACCAATTCTGCATCGACCAATTTGGCGTCGAACGCTGCATGTTCGAGAGTAACTTTCCGGTAGACAGGCTATCGGTGTCGTACGGCGTTTTGTGGAACGCGTTCAAAAAAATCGCCCGCGCCTATTCAGACAGCGAGCGTGCCGCGCTGTTTCATGACACGGCAGCACGGGTGTATCGATTGGCTACCTGAAATCCAC
>JBFKXV010000340.1:0-3681 GCA_041637935.1 Burkholderiales bacterium
CCAGCGCCGCGGGACTGTCCAACGCGCGAATCGCATCGAGTGATGCGAATGGTGAGGAATGAGCGGCAAACCACTTCAACCATAATGTGTCAGCAACGACAATGTGATTGAGCGTACCGACAATCGACCCGAAGAACGCGCCTCGCCCGGCGGTCAGTGCATCCGCCGACAAATTGCTCGCGGCGGCATAGAGCTTGTCGTTCATCCACTGGTTGTAGGAGGCCATCATCGAGACATAATGTGGCGTGATCATAATGTTCACCACGCTCCCACTCCCCGTTTGTTACGGCAGAAATGCCAAGGTTCAAGAAAAAGCCAACTCCCAATCTGCAACGGCACACCGCGGTCATCCAGCCTCATCAGACATGCGTGTAACAAGCTGGTAATCGTCGCCGTGTCCGATACTGAAGTCGTTGCCGCCACGATCACGACCCCGCAGTAACCAGATTGGACGCCGGCTCATACTGAAACTCACTTCGCCTTGGCGGCGCTCGTCGCCGGCATGGCGGACGAAAGTCGAGGTGGCCGGCATGTAGCGAATGACAAAAGCAGCGCGCCGCTTGCTGGATTGGTTGGCATTCGAGCCGTGTATCAGGTAAACATCATGCAGCGAGAACTGCCCCGCCTCGAGCACATCGTCTCTCGCGCGTGAAGGATCAATCAACAGCGGATCGACTTCCTCATTGAGCACCAGATCTTTGCGCTCACTGGTGCGGTGGCGCATGACAACACCTCCGGCATGCGATCCCGGCATGTAGCGCATGCAGCCGTTCTCAGGCATCGCGTCATCAATCGCAATCCACACTGAGCAGGTCGCCAGCGGGCGAATCGGCCAGTACTGACCGTCCTGATGCCAGGGGACTTCTTTACCGGTGCCGGCCGGTTTGCAGAATACCTGCGATCCCCACAAGATAATGTCGGGGCCAATCAGTTGTTCGACCATATCGAGAATCGCCGGATCAGTCGCGTAATCGAACCATTGCGCCGCCGCTGCGGCGTCATGCGTAGGTCCATATGGAATATGCGGGCAGACCAGACTTTCCGGCGCCAGCGTCGCGTTATCACGCAGCAGTTTCTGCACCGATGCGCGCATCGCCTCGAGTCTGCCTGCAGTCAGGCGCGCGGGCGAAACGATCAATCCATCGCGCCGGAAACGTTCAAGGTCAGCACCCGAGAGCCTGCTTCCCTGGACACAGCTTGGTGCAATCAAGGTAGCGTCCCGGGCAACGACTGGCCGCGACCGACCTGCCGGCCGCGCTGAAATTTGAACTCGGTGCCGACGTTCAGCATTAACGTCTTCATGCCTTGATCCACGACTCAGAAAACGCCAGAAAAGCGGTGCTCGAGTCGCTTCGGCCGGCGAACTCGCGCGGCACCGGTTTACCCTTGACAGGCTTGCCATTAATCCGCGCCGAGACCTCGCGAGCGTCGAAGAACAGCGAGACCATCCGATGCTTGCCGGTCGCCCCTTCGGTTGGCTTGAGATCAACCAGGAACGGCTCGCTTAAGTCACGCCACTGCAACTGAATCTGGCCGATTGCCGAACGAAACCACTCGCTGTGGTAAGTACGCCCGTCGCCGCCGGACATGAAGTCCCAACCCGGCAGATAGCGCAACGAATCGAGCCCTTTTTTATTTCGGAACGCACCGAAGTTGGAAACAAAACCGGCGGCAAGGTACTGCGCAAGCGGCTCGTTATCGGTCAGACAAACATTGGGCTGATTCGACTTCTTGCCTTCTCCATCCGGGTCGAGCAGAACAAACGCGGCGTGACCACGTCCCTGCGGCGAGGTAACAACACGGAAAAAACTGACTAGTGATACAAAGGCGCCCGACCCGTTCGCCTTGAGATACATGCCAGGGTTTTCACCCGACCAGTCGACTGCCCCCGACTTTGCGCCACTGTTTGCCATTGTGCACTCCCCCGATTAGACCATCTCGGTAACTGAAACCGCTGATTGATACCGCTGCACAAGCCGTCTTCTTTGAAACCGGCTTCATTGTGATGCCTGCATGAAAACTTCGTTTTGTGACCCATCGCTTCCTTTTGTCTTCTCGTTTCGCGACGCGACAAAAGCTAGCGACGCATCACCCTCAACGTCTCGGAACGAAATTCGCGATGATAGAGAACAGCAATGACGAGTGTGGTCACGCACATGAACGCCCACGAATTCAGGAACCAGGTCAATGCTGCCAACGCGAAATAGTAGGCACGCAATCCGTAGTTGAATGTATTCGACGCAGCGCTTGCCAGTTTCGCCGAGCGCACTACATAGTCTTCAAGGCGTTGCGGATCCTCATCGGGATCGGGTGCAGCACCGATCAGTACCGAACAGAAATTGTGCTGCCGCAGCGACCAGGTGAACTTGAAGAACGCGTAGACAAAGATTGCCAGCAACAAGAAGATCTTGTACTCCCACACGACTTGGTGGGTCTCAGCCGAAAATGGCAGGTCGGAAATAATCGCCATGGCACGATCTGAGGTGCCGAGCAAGGCGAACAAGGCACCCAGTATCAGCAATGTCGTCGACGCAAAGAACGTTGCGCTATTGGACAGATTCATGAGGATGGTGGCATCGACGATGCGCAGATCGCGACCAATCATTCCCCGCCACCAGTCCTTACGGTATTGGCTCATCGCGCCCATCAGGCTGGGTCTTCCACTGCGGGCGGCCCAGGCGGAAAACCACTGATAGCCGACCCAGCCGAGCAGAAACCAGGCGAGTGCAACGCTGTCGAGGACGGAAAAAGGAAACTCGCTCATATGAATAGCGTTAATACGCCGGTGTAGGCGTAAACGCGGTTGTGCGAAATCTCGCCGTTGCCGAAAAAGCCGACCAGCGGCACGTCACCGAGGCTTTCCCGAATCATTGTCAGTTCTTCGGAACTGTTGCCAAAAAGATTGGCGCCGCGACCAATGCACGAATAATAAACTGCGCCCCTCGGCCGGCGATACAGCCCACTCTTGATACTTTCCAGCATCCGCTTCATGTCTTCCGTAGCCGACGTATCGTCACGCCGGCAGAACATGATCTTGCTCCCCTCCTGGGCGGTGTCGCCAATCGCAACGAGTTTATTGGTCGGATCGATACCAACCAGATTGCGTACCATATAGTCGTCGTCGTCCGATGTGCGAGCGCTCAACCCTGCAAACAACGTTCCCCCAAGCTGTTCGATATCCCGCCACATCGATTCGCCAATGTCTTCGCGAAACACATCGAGCGCAGCACGGCCATCCAGTGTTACCAGCACATTTTGTTGCACGCCGGTGATTGCGTGGCGGGGCCCGATCGGGGAACAGCCCTGGGTCAGTCGCGTCGATACGACCACCTGATCAGAAAACATCACGCCGGAAAGACCGCCCTTGGTGACGATATCGGCAATCTGTACGTATTCGTTTCGCGAGCTGCTCAACCCGCCTGTAAGAAATTTACTCTCGAGCGCGCCGGCAAAGTGATCGACCAACCGATCCAGATTGGCCGTTCGCGGATCAGCATGAACCACGGCAAAGTTAGCTGGCACACCCTCGAAATGCATCGGCAGTCGCTCGAGGTCCTGCGGGGATCGCAAACCGGAGAACACCTGAAAACTGCCCGGCTCGAAACTGCACAACATAATAGCGATTGCAGGCTGATCGTAATACTCGCACCCGGTGGCGCATACGCCCATGCCAACCGTGCC
>JBFKXV010000341.1:0-3665 GCA_041637935.1 Burkholderiales bacterium
ATCGGCCAGTGTCGTCAGCACATCCTGTCTGCCGCACAGAACCAGGCTTGGGACCGCTATCCGCGCCAGGTCGGCACGGCTGTCCGGGCGGGAGATGATGGCCTGTTGCTGGCGCACGTACGCGTCGATGCCGGTTCGCTGAGCCATGCTGCGCACCGCTGCGACTAAAGCTGCATCGTTCAATCTAGGCGTGTGAATCAGTAATGGCAGCATGCGCGTGGTCACCGGCTGAAACCCGCGGGCTGTCTGAGCGAGGCGTATCAGATCATGGCGACGCTGCGTTTCCTCCGCTGTATCCGCAGTAGCACGAGTATTCAGTAATGCACACGCAATGACCCGTTGTGGCGCCTGGCGCAGGATTTCCATACAGACGTAGCCGCCCATCGACAGGCCGGCCAGGGCGAAAGACTCGAATGGCGCATCGCGCAGTACTGCGTGCGCCATTGCCGGCATGCTGGTCTGCGCTAACGACTCCGGGATCCAGCATTCGGCGACATCTGACAAGGCTGCCACTTGCGAGGCCCACAATGCGCCGTCGCACAGCAATCCCGGCAACAACACCAGCCCCGGTCTCATCGACTGTTCCAATTCAAAAGCCGGGCTTCATCGCAAGTGCGTCGCCTGACCTGTTAGGCCGCCTTTACCCACTCGCGAATGTCCCACGGTTCGTAGAGTGTCCAGATATAGTCGGTGCACGCATTCTCCCGCAAGTGGTGAATATTCTGTTTGTCTGCTTCGTCAATGAAAGCCTGAAATACCGCCTCGCTGGGAAACTCGACAACGATCAGATAGCGGCGCTCCGTATCACCGTGCAGTTTGCGTATTGGCTTCCATCCCGAGGCGACGACGCGCCCGCCCATGCCGTATATGATCTTTCCCGCCTTGACAGAATAGTCCCGATATTCGTTCTCGCGTTCAGGTAACAAGTTAAATACGTTCAGCGCGTAGACCACTTTGCTTCCTCCTGAAAAGATTTCTTGTTGATCGTATCGCCTCACGATTTATACCATGAGCGGGGTGAGCCCGAACAAGGTAGAGTCGAGGCGACAGCGTGGCGTCAACGGGTCTGCCGCGACCCGCCGTTCGCGACTTCGCCGTTTACTCTACAATTTGCGAAAGCGAATTCGCTTACAGGAGAAAAATCATGGCCAAGAACATGCAGGTGTTGCTCGCCAACCGCCCGGAGGGGTGGGTAAAGGAATCAGACTTCAAGATTGTCGAGAACGACATTCCGGCACCGGGTCCCGGTGAAGTTCTCATCGAGAATCACTGGTTGTCACTCGATCCCTATATGCGCGGGCGCATGAACGCGTCCAAGTCCTACGCTGCTGCCGTCGAGATCGGCGACGTCATGGTCGGCGGCACCGTCGGCAAGGTAATCGCCTCGCAGAACCCGAAGTTCAAGGAAGGCGAATATGTGGTCGGATCGACTGGCTGGCAGTTGTATGCACTGTCCGCCGGTGATGGCCTCAACAAGATCGATCCGAATGCGGTCCCACTGTCGGCATATCTCGGCGTCTGCGGCATGCCCGGTGCGACGGCGTGGATCGGTTTACTCGAACACTGTTCACCGAAAACCGGCGAGACAGTTCTGGTGTCAGCCGCCACTGGCGCGGTGGGCAGCGTTGTCGGTCAATTGGCCAGGATGCAAGGCTGCCGTGCGGTAGGCATTGCCGGCGGCCCGAAAAAATGCGACTACGCCATGACGCAACTCGGCTTCGACGCCTGCGTCGATTACAAGGCAGGCAATTTGCATGACGATCTCAAAGCCGCGTGCCCGGACGGCGTCGACTGCTATTTCGAAAACGTTGGCGGTGAAGTGATGGACAATGCCTTGAGCGTCCTCAATCCGTTCTCACGGGTAGCACTGTGCGGCCTGATTTCAGGGTATAACGCGACCGAACCGTATGGACAGAAAATGATTCGCTCCTTGCTGGTCAACCGCGTTAATCTGCGCGGCTTTATCGTGTTTGATCGACTCGATCTCTACGCGAAAGCCATCAGTCAACTGGTGCGCTGGGTATCACAGGACAAAATCCGTTATCACGAGACCGTGGCGGAGGGTCTGAGTGACGCGCCGCGCGCGTTCATCGGTATGCTCAAGGGTGAGAATCTTGGCAAGCAGGTTGTCAAACTGACCTGACAAGGCAAACAGGGAAATCAGCGATGATCCGGGCCAGCCTGTCAGCGGTGCTTGCGGTTCAAGGTTCCGACCGGCGAATCCGGGCTACGCGGGGGAAATGGTTTGACGTGTAGCATGCCAGCGTGGTCGGTCAGGAACATTGCCGCCATCACGGCAGCGCTACACAGCCGATGCGCTGGCAGCGCAAACTGGTGGCAACAAATTCTTCTTCGGAAGGGAGGCAGACTGTGGCTGAGCAAAAACTGATACTAGACTACATTTACGAACACGCCGCGGCGCATCCGCAGCGCGTATTTCTGACGCAGCCCGTGGGCGACGGAAAAGTAGTCGATTACACCTGGGCAGAGGTGGTTGACCAGGCCAAACGCATGGCCGCTTACCTGCAAAGCCAGGGCTTCGGCGCCGGTAGCCACATCGCCATCCTTTCGAAGAATTGCGCACACTTCTTCATCGCCGAACTCGCCATCTGGATGGCTGGCGGCACGACGGTGGCGATTTTCCCGACCGAGAGCGCGGAAACGATCCGCTACGTACTGGAACACAGCGACTCGAAACTGCTGTTCGTCGGCAAACTCGACACCTGGTCCGAGCAGGAGCAGGGTGTTCCGGCTGGCATGCCTTGTATTGCCCTGCCGCTGGCACCGCCAACTGCGTTTCCCAAATGGGACGAACTGATCGCCGCCACGGAACCGCTTCCCGGGCGTCCATCACGCAAGCCTGATGACCTCGCCATTTTGATGTACACGTCCGGCTCAACCGGCACGCCCAAAGGCGCCATGCACAATTTCGGGCCGATCAGCGAGGCGGCGCGCCTTGCGGCCGTCAATATCAGACAACGCATGCCCGCGGGCGTACCCTGGCGAATTATGTCTTACCTGCCGCTGGCGCATGTGTTCGAGCGCGCGGTGATCGAATGTATGTCCTGGGTGCACGGCGACGTGCAAATATTCTTCGCCGAGTCGCTCGATACCTTCGTTGCCGACCTGCAGCGCGCACGGCCCACTTTCTTCGTTTCAGTGCCGCGCCTGTGGTTGAAATTTCAGCAAGGCGTGTTCGCCAAAGTTCCTGAAAAGAAACTCAATCGGCTGCTCGGCATTCCGATTCTCGGGCGCATCGTGCGCAAGAAAGTGCTTACCGGCCTGGGTCTCGACCAGGTACGGCTCGCATTCAGCGGCTCGGCACCGATTCCGGCGGAACTCATCACCTGGTATCGCAAGCTGGGGCTGCAACTGTTCGAGGGCTACGGCATGACCGAAGATTTCGCCTATTCGCACGCCTCGACCGAAGAGGCCAACGCACCGGGTTACGTCGGTGTGCCGTTTGAGGGCGTCGAGGTGAGGATCGACGAGAATGACGAAGTTCTTATCAAATCGCCGGGCCAGATGGCAGGCTATTACAAGCGCCCCGATCTGAACGCCGAAGCGTTCACGCCAGACGGTTTTTTTCGCACCGGCGACAAGGGCGAGCGTCTTCCCAACGGCCTGCTCAAGTTGACCGGGCGCGTCAAGGAGATGTTCAAGAC
>JBFKXV010000342.1:0-3662 GCA_041637935.1 Burkholderiales bacterium
ACCCGAACGATCATGTCAATCTGGGCCAATCATCGAACGACGTGTTCCCGACCGCAATGCATGTCGCCGCAGTGCAGAGCATTGAGGGAAGATTGCTTCCCTGCCTCGCCGGCTTGCGCGAGGCGCTCGAAAAAAAGGCAAATCGTTTCTCCAAAATCGTCAAGATCGGTCGCACTCATCTTCAGGATGCCGTGCCTCTGACTCTCGGTCAGGAATTTTCCGGTTACGTGGCGCAGGCAAATGGCGCCTTGAACCGGCTCGAAGCGGTGTTGCCAGGTTTGCGTGAGCTGGCGATCGGCGGTACGGCTGTCGGTACCGGCCTGAATAGCCATCCTGAGTTTGGAGACAGAGTAGCGAGCGAGCTCTCGGCCTCCAGCGGCACGCGTTTCGTTTCCGCGCCGAACAAGTTTGAAGCGCTGGCAGCAAGTGACGCGGTGCTGTTTGCTCATGGCAGTTTGAAGACAATAGCGGCTTCACTGATGAAGATTGCCAACGACGTTCGTTGGCTCGCGTCGGGGCCACGTTGTGGTATTGGAGAGCTGCGCATTCCGGCAAACGAGCCCGGAAGCTCCATCATGCCGGGAAAAGTCAATCCAACGCAGTCCGAGGCGCTCACCATGTTGTGCTGCCAGGTGCTTGGCAATGACGTGGCGATCAATGCCGGCGGGGTGATGGGTAATTTCGAGTTGAACGTGTTTCGACCGATGATTGCCCACAATTTACTGCAAAGCCTGAGGTTGCTGGCAGACGGGGCGGAGAGCTTTCGCCAGCATTGTGTCGAGGGTATTGAGCCGCAACATGAGCGTATCGCTCGATTCGTCAACGACTCGCTGATGCTTGTCACTGCCTTGAGTCCGCATATCGGTTACGACCGATCTGCCGAGATCGCGAAGCGGGCCTACGAGACAGGCACTACGCTGAAAGCGGCTGCCGCCGAGCTGGGTTACGTCTCGCCGGAACAGTTCGATGAATGGGTTCGACCTGAAAAAATGGTTGGTGATTCACACGGCGGCGCGTAGATGCGGCACAGGTTCGCTGGTTAACAGGGCGGCGCGCGGTCCTGTATGGCCTGTCATTTCGAGGGAATTTGTTCCAGCGAGTCCAGCGGTACGGTCTCCCAATCGAACTCGCCGGTTGCCTCCTTCAATCCGGCCATCCTGCGGGCGCTATTGATCAGCGCCATTGCCTCTTCTTCGCGGTGCACCCAGCAGTGGCGCCTCGCCTTGAGGATCTTGTCGGCGATCCACTGCCGCTGCGCCGAACTCAGCTCCACGCCGGCAAGATCGTCTGCCAGAATCCGCATCTCGCTCTGACAGGCGGCATGTGTGCCATGCACGACCAACGCCAGCGTGGCGCCAAGCAGCAAGCGAGCAACGATGCCGGTTGCCCGCCTGATTTGCATTAGTCGATTCCCAGCATCCGTTTCGCCTCGCCGAGCTTCTGCACTGATTCGCCATGCTTTCCTGACTTGTGCAGCGCTTCGCCCTCGGTGCGCAGTTGTTTCACGCGCGCCATTTCGCTCGCGGACAGCGATGAACCCTGTGCCATTGCGGCATCAATCTTTTTCATGTCGAGCGGACACTGCGCGCCAAATGCTCCGGTACTGAAAGTCAACGCGAGCGCCGCAACAATGTGTGTCATTTTCATGGATCTCTCCCCAGATTTATCTGTCTCAGTAAATGGTA
Organism: Burkholderiales bacterium; assembly: GCA_041637935.1. Lineage (GTDB taxonomy): Bacteria > Pseudomonadota > Gammaproteobacteria > Burkholderiales > Eutrophovitaceae > SG8-40. The sequence goes on from JBFKXV010000342.1 coordinate 1,686, forward strand.
CTTGCCTGTTCCAGCAACGATTTTAGGCAATCAATTCGGCTCGCCTGTCACACTGCGCGGTACGAGCCTTGCTATTAGAATACACCCATGCAAAGGAATTGCGCTTCCGTGTCCCCGATATCGCCAGGCCCGATTTTCAGCCGTGAGTGGCTCGCGGCCCGGCTGGCGCGACCGCCGGTGGCAACAGCGCAAGAGGAGTTGCCGCAGTTCGTGCACCCGCCTGAGCATCGGCCGATACCGGCGGCTGTACTTGTGCCGGTGGTGAACCGTTCGCGCGGCCCGACGCTGATGTTCACCCAGCGCACATCGCACCTGAATGATCATGCCGGGCAGATCAGTTTTCCCGGTGGACGGGTCGAAAAGGGTGACGCTGACCGCGAGTCGACGGCGCTACGCGAAGCGGAGGAGGAAACTGGCCTGGACCGCCGCAGAATAGAGATCATCGGCCGGCTTCCCGATTACGACATCATGACCGGGTTTCGCGTCACACCAGTCGTCGGGTGGGTCGAACCGCCGCTCAAACTGCGGCCGGACCCGTTCGAAGTCGAGGAAATATTTGAAGTGCCGCTCGATTTCTTTCTCAATCCGGCCAATCATTTGGCGCATTCCCGCGAGGTGAATGGCCGGCGCCGACATTATTACGCGATGCCATACGAAGGCTATTACATCTGGGGTGCCACCGCTGGCATGGTGCGCATGTTGTATCAGGCCCTCGTTTCATCGGTTTGATTACTTAAACGGTTTAATTTCGCAAGCGGTTTAATTACTCAAGCGGCTTAATTATTTAACCGGGTGTAACGACTAAACGTGGCGTGCACTCAAGCGGGCGTAATGAGTCGAACAAAAGCGCCGGTCACCGCGGCAGTGCGCGTGTTGCGGGCAAACAACGTTGATTTCACCGACCATCTCTATGCTTATGAAGAGCACGGTGGTACCACCGTGTCGGCGCGTGAACTTGGTGTCGACGAACACGCCGTGGTCAAGACCTTGATCTTCGAGGACGATGCGAAACAGCCATTGATCGTGCTCATGCACGGTGATTTGAAGGTCTCGACCAAGCAGCTGGCGCGCGCGATCGGCGCAAAGATGATTGCTCCGTGCAAGCCCGAGACAGCGCATCGACATACCGGCTACCTGGTGGGCGGCACCTCACCGTTTGGCACGCGCAAGACAATGCCTGTCTACATGGAGAAGACCGTGCTGGACCTGGAACGAATTTACATCAATGGCGGTAAGCGCGGTTATCTGGTGGGCATGACACCAAACGACGTTCAGCGCATCATTGATCCCGTATTGGTACAGGTCGGCATTACTGATCCATAATGGTCAAATGGGGCAAGTTGCGTTATGACGCTCGAGCTGGTCGTGCTCGGCCTGTTTTTAATCGGTGGCTGGATATGGGTCGACAGCATGCGTGCGCGCGAGGTCGCGCTCGACGCCGGCCGGCGCGCTTGCGAAGCTGAAAACGTACAGTTTCTCGATTGGACAGTTGCGGTGGCCAGTATCAGGATCGCGCGCGGGCCAGATGGGCGGATTCGCCTGCGACGGGTCTACAATTTCGAGTTCAGTGACACAGGAAATAACCGCCTCAAAGGCTCGATTACGCTGCTTGGCACGTTTGTGCTGTCGCTGCATTTGTCGCTAGGCGAGCGGTCGGATTCGCACGTGGCGCATCTTCATTAGCATTTGTCAGTACAGGGGCGCGCCGCGCCTATGCGGCGAGGGCGTTTGCGTCTGTCAAGCCGTCAGGCGCCTGGTTTCTTTACGCTGCGGTCATAAGCGAGCGTTTCTCAATCAGGAACACCATCAAAAAATTCGACCTCGCCCGTCTCCAACGAATATTCTGCGCCGACAACTATCAGGCGCCCTTGATGAATTAATTGCTCGAGAATCTGTGAGCCATGCCTGAGATGGTTTGCCGACGCCCGGATGTTGGCCTTCACGGCATGCTTCAACAAGGCATCGGGTGACCTGGCG
>JBFKXV010000343.1:0-3633 GCA_041637935.1 Burkholderiales bacterium
GCAATAGGTACGCGCCACCGGCACGTCGGTCGGATACAGCGCGCTGATCACGCGATACTCGCGGTCAACCGCATGAGCCGATGGCAACAGCTTTCCAGGCGGTTTCCTGCGCAGCACATAGCGATCTTGTCCCGCTTTCAGCATGAACGTCGGATTGGACTGACCACCACTGAACTGCTCGACCTCCAGCGACCCGGAAAATCCTTCGATGTGCTCACGCAGATAATGCGTAAGACGGTCGACATCGAAACGCAGCCGTTCATCGACCGGCTTGGTGCCAACAAATTGTTCGTGCATGTTCTCCTCCTGAATGGGCCCGATTATCGCACGCACCAATGGCGTCCGGCTTCGGCGTGCACTGCAGCGCGCCTGAACGCTGCAGGTACATTGCAACGCGGCCGACTGGCGCTCGATTAGTGGCGCCGCGATACACAAGCTGCATGCTAGACTGGTTGCGGCATAGATGAGGTCAGGACATGAAACAATTTACCGATCGTGTTGCAGTGGTAACCGGGGGAGCCAGCGGACTCGGGCGCGCCATGGCGTGGCGCTTTGCCCGGGAGGGCATGAAGATCGTCCTTGCCGACATCGAACAGACAACACTCGACACCACACTCGAGGAGTTTCAAGAAGCGGGCCATGAAGCCATAGCCGTGCAGGGTGACGTGTCGCGTGCTGCCGACGTTGAATCACTTGCCGAACAGACGCTTGCCGCTTTTGGAGCGGTCCACATCGCTTGCAACAATGCCGGCGTCGCACCCGGTGGCCTGGTGTGGGAACACACCGTCAAGGACTGGGAATGGGCAATGGGGCCGAACGTGTGGGGCGTGATCCACGGTGTGCGCGTGTTTACGCCGATCCTGTTGAAGCAGAATACTGAAGCGCATATCGTCAACACTGCGTCAGTAGCGGGGCTTCTGTCGTTGCCTGGAATGGGGCTGTACTGTGTAACCAAGCACGCAGTCGTCACCCTCACTGAGTGTCTCCATCACGATCTCGTCGAAAATTCCGACAAAGTGCGTTGCTCAGTGTTGTGTCCGGCCTACGTGCCAACGGGGATTGCCGATTCGGAACGCAACCGGCCAGCACATCTGCGGGACGACAGACCCAAATCGGAACAAGAATTGCGCCGCGAAGAAGGGCTGCGCCGCGCTGTCGAATCAGGCCGGATTACCGCCGAGGAAGTTGCAGACGCGGTGTTCAACGCCATTCGCGACAAACGCTTTTACATTCTCACCCACCAGCGCATCAAGCCGGCAATCGAAACGCGCATGCAGGATATCCTGCTGGAGCGTTCGCCAACCAACACGCTCGGGCGCTGATAACGCACCGCTCACTACTCGCCCGGAGCGGCAGCATCTTCGGTTATCCGGCTAACCAGTACCTTGTCGACCCGAGGACCGTCCATGTCGACGACCTCGAAGCGGTAACCGCCCCATTCGAATGCGTCGGCCGGTTGGGGTATCCGGCCAATCTGAATCATCATCATGCCACCCAGCGTGTGATAGACATTGTCGTCCTCTCCCGGCAATTCGCTGACGCCCAGCAGTTCCTTCAGATCGATTGTGTCCAGCATGCCATCGATCAGCCACGAACCCGTTGTCCGTTCTACTATCATCTGGCCATCGCCCTCGCCGGAAGCCGACAGATCGCCGACGATCGCCTCCAGGATATCGTTGAGCGTGACCAGCCCCTGGAAATCGCCGTATTCATCCACCACCAGTGCGATGTGCAAATTCGAAGTCTTGAACGTCTCGAGCATACGGATACAGGTCAGTGTCTCGGGTACATACAACGGCTCAAGCATGCAAGCGGCGAGGTCGACCGGCTCACCTGCGACCTGCCGCGCCAGAATGTCCTTGGCAAGGATGACGCCGACAATATGCTCCGGACCGCCGCGACAAACCGGAAAGCGCGAGTGCCCGCTGTCGACGATCTTGCGCAGGTTACCCTCGAGCGGCTCGTTGAGATCAATAAAAACGACGTCGAGCCGTGGTGTCATCTCCGCCACGATCGATCGCTCGTCGAGCAACAGCACGTTGTGAACGAGGCGCTTTTCGTATTGCTCGAACACCCCGGCCCGGGCACCTTGCTCCATCAGAACGCGGATTTCATCTTCGGACACCGGTGACTGTCTGGATTTTGCGGCGCCGAGCATGCGCAGCACCAGGTCGGTGGAATGACTGAGCAGCGCTACGATCGGGTACGCAATCTTCGACAGCAGGCGCATCGGCGCCGCAGTCAGCGAGGCAATCATTTCCGGGTTCTGCAGCGCCAGGCGTTTCGGTACAAGCTCGCCAATGATCAGCGAGAAATAGGCGATCGCAACCACCACGATGGTCAACGCCAGCGCATCGCTGTACGGCGCGAGCGACGGTACTGCGGCGAGTGTCTGCGCCAGTTCGTGCGACAGAGTCGCCTCACCGAAGGCACCGCTGAAGATACCGACGAAGGTGATGCCGACCTGGATGGTGGAAAGAAAATTCGATGGCTCGCGCGCCAAGGCCAACGCAGTGGCGGCACGATGATTACCCTCATTGGCAAGATGCTGCAGCCGTGCCCTGCGGGCCGACACCACGGCAATCTCGGACATTGAAAACAAGCCATTGACAACGAACAACATCAGAAGAATCACGATTTCCATAGCAGACCGATCCGCAACACCACGATCTGACAATGTATCAACAGGATCAGCTCCATGGAACCTGCCGGCTATGCAAACCGGGACCTATGGAAACCGGCAGCCATGCGACCCGGCAGCGGATCGCCACCGGAAACATCAGACGGACACGAGAGCGAAAGGAAGTCGCACAGTTGGCCGTGGCTGCTATTTGGACATCATTGAATCGAGCGTCTCGAACGCACGACAATTGGTGTCGAGGTCAGGTTCGACTGTTTTTGTTGCGTTTGATTCGGCGCACGCCTGGTGGTTCGAATGACGCCTAAGCTGCCTGCGTTTCGCTCAATTCGGCGACAGTGACGCGATTACGCCCATCTTTCTTCGATTGATAGAGCGCCCGATCAGCCCGTTCGATAAAACTTTCGGCAGTATCACCGACCCGGTAAAGGGCAACGCCAATCGAGATGGTGATCTTTCCGACGTCGACCCCTTTACCGGGATCACGGATGCGGCCCTTCTCGACCGCTTCGCGAATCTGTTCGGCAACAACTTCTGCGCCCTTGGCACCGGTCTTTGGCAGCAGCACTGCGAACTCTTCGCCACCGAACCGGGCGACTGAATCGGCACCCTTGACCTTGCTTTGCAGCACATGCGCGATGGAGCGCAATACCTTGTCGCCGAAAACATGACCGTAGGTGTCGTTGACCCGTTTGAAGTGATCGACGTCGAGCATCAGCAAAGAATGCGAATGAACCGAGGTCGTGCCACCGTCAATCACCTCGGAGATGATCCGGTCAAATGCGCGTCGATTATTCAGACCGGTGAGCGGATCGGTCATCGCCTCGCCGATTGCCTGCTGCAGTGCTTCTTTCAGCAACTCCACCTCTTCCGAATGACCTGCCACCGTGGACTGCAGCTCGGTGACCGAATGGCGCATCCCCTGGGCGCCGTTGATCAACTCGTCAATAACTCTGGACAATGTTGCCTCATCAATGCCGCTGGACTTGAGCGCA
>JBFKXV010000344.1:0-3609 GCA_041637935.1 Burkholderiales bacterium
AAACTGCACTCCTCGCGCCTTGCCTGACCCCATTTTGGGGAGCAACGCATCGACCCAATGTGTGTTAACAGGCCCTAGAATACTGACTTTCATTGAAGCGCCGCTGCCTGTTGCAAGGCAGCGGCGTTTTTTTCGCGCGCTGCCTCTGTCAGTCTGTGACGATGTTGGCAGGACGGGTATTGTGTTTGCTCCCATATTGATGAGCAGCAGTGGTTGCTGGTACCGATACCCGGTGCTGCCGGCATTTCCTTCGCGGCGCTGCGCCGCGTAGCCAGTGTGATGTTGTGTCTGGTCGCCGGCAAACGAGTATTCACTGGTTGCTATCGACTTATTGAACAGTTGCGTCGTGGAGGCGCGAATCATCATCCAAACTCAGGGAATCGTGTGATCATTTAAGGCACTTCGGCTCGCTTTTCATACTGTAGGAATTGATCTTAAGTGCATTTAAACGCGGGCCTACAGCGCTAATGGAAGTGTCTCCATTAAGCGACTGTCCGAAAATGACGACAATGCGTTGTACCGGATGCTCGCTCGCGATAAGGGGCAGTGCCTTGGCCGGTAAAAATCACATGAACCTGAGGTAGAAGATGAATAGCGAACAACTGCTCGAACAAATTCGCGAAGCGAATCTGAATTACCTGCTGCTTGCCCAGCATCTAATCCGTCAGGATCGCGACGCTGCGGTTTACCGTCTTGGCGTCGACGAGGAACTGGCTGACCTCATCGATAAACTCACACCGGCGCAGTTAATGCGCATTGCTTCCTCCAATACACTGCTTTGCCGTTTCCGCTTTGATGACCGGGTCATTCTCGACTTGCTGGTCGCAAAAGGCGAGAAGCGCGCCATTTCCAGCGCCCACGCTGCCATTCTCATGGCGCAGCAGCCGGCAGAAGCGCTGGCCTGATATTGCAGCTCACCGAAAGCAGGTAACAAGTGGCGAAGAAAAGTGTGGTGGGTGAGGCCCGCCAGATACAAATGGCGATCGAGCTCATCAACCTCGGTGCGCGTTTGCAGGTCCTCGAGGCCGAGACGACGCTGAGCAGGGAGCGATTACTGCGTCTGTACAAGGAAGTCAAAGGCGTTTCCCCGCCGAAGGGGATGCTGCCGTTTTCCACAGACTGGTTCATCACCTGGCAACCGAACATTCATTCGTCGCTGTTTATCGAGATTTACCGGTATTTGCAGGCGCACTCGAAAGTCGATGGTATTGAGGCCACGATCAAAGCCTATCGCCTCTATCTGGAGCACGTGACGCTACACGAAATGGATCCTGTCCTGACACTGACGCGTGCCTGGACGCTGCTGCGTTATTTCGATTCGGACATGATGAAGACCACCGGATGCACCCGCTGCAATGGCCAGTTCGTGGTTCACACCCACGATTTGCATGAGCGCTATATCTGTGGTCTGTGCGCGCCGCCGTCCAGGGCCGGCAAGACCCGCAAAGCGGCGGCCCTTCAGGCCGCTCAAGCGACCACCTAGCCGTCGGGCATGATGCCTGTTTCTGCTGACCTTTTTTGCGGTGAGCGATGTGCGCCGGGTCACCGTGCCGTTCATCAGCCCATCGATCCGGGTCCAGATCGAAGAAAACAGGGGAATTTAACCCCTATTTTCCGGCGCTGGAATTGCCGTCGGCCTTGGTACGCTGCGGCCATTCACTGACCCCTCCCACTAATTAATGCTGGTCATTGTTGGTTACTTCGTCGTTGTCGCGTGCGTCTTTGGCGGATTCGCGCTGGCCGGCGGCCATGTCGCGGCACTTTTCCAACCGCTGGAACTGCTGATGATCGGCGGTGGCGCGTTGGGCGCCTTTATCGTCGGCAACTCGATGAAGGGCATCAAGGCAACGCTGAAAGCCTTGCCTGGCTTGTTGAAAGGCTCCAGGTACACCAAGGAACTGTACATGGAGCTGATGTCCCTGCTCTACGAGATCCTGGCACGGGTGCGCAAGGAAGGGCTGATGTCGATTGAGGACGATATCGAAAAGCCCGGAGAAAGCCCGATCTTCGCCAAGTATCCGACCATCATGAAAGACCATCACGCAATCGAGTTTCTCACCGATTATCTGCGTCTGATGGTCAGCGGTAACCTAAATGCGTTCGAGATCGAAAACCTGATGGATAACGAACTCGAGACGCATCACCACGAGGCTCACACTCCGGCGCAAGTGATTGCAAAGGTCGGTGATGGCCTGCCTGCATTCGGGATTGTTGCTGCGGTGATGGGGGTGGTGCACACCATGGAATCGGTCGGCCTGCCGCCGGCCGAGCTCGGCATCATGATCGCGCACGCTCTGGTCGGAACGTTTCTGGGAATTCTTCTGGCCTACGGTTTTGTTACGCCTTTGGCCGGGTTAATGGAACAAAAGGTTACCGAGCAAGCGAAACCGATGGAATGCATCAAGGTGGTGCTTCTCGCCAGCCTCAACGGGTACGCGCCGGCACTGGCGGTCGAGTTCGGCCGCAAGGTGCTGTACTCCACCGAGCGCCCGACGTTCATCGAACTCGAGGAGCACGTAAAGAAAGCCAAGGCACGGTAAACGCCAAGGCACGATAAACGCAATGGCACGATAAACGCCAAGGCATGATAAATCCGATAGCACGCGCCGGAAATCGACATGGCTGAAGCTGACGACGCACAAAGACCGATAATCATCAGGCGCAAGAAGGTGGCCGGCCACGCTGCCCACGGCGGCGCCTGGAAAATCGCTTATGCCGATTTCGTGACGGCGATGATGGCGTTCTTTCTGCTGATGTGGCTGCTTGGATCGACCTCCGAGGGCGATCTTCAGGGTATCGCGGCCTATTTCAAGAATCCGATGAAAGTGTCGCTGCGCGGCGGGCCGGGATCCGGCTCGAGTTCGAGCGTGATCCAGGGTGGCGGCAACGACTTTACCCGGCAACGCGGCCAGGTCAAGCAAGGTGAGGTCAGGTCTACGGAAAGAACCGTCAGCCTCAAAGCAGCACAGGCCGAGATCGAACGTCTCGAGCTAAACCGGCTAGAGGAACTCAAAGGCAGCCTCGACAACACCATCGACAAGAGCGCCGAGCTGCGCCCGTATCGCGAACAACTGCTGATCGATATCACCAGCGAGGGATTGCGCGTGCAGGTGGTGGACGAGAAAAATCGCCCCATGTTCGAACTGGGCGGCGTGAAATTGCTGGATCACACCAAGACAATTCTGCGCAGCATCGGCAAGGTGCTCAACGAGGTGCCGAACCGCATCAGCCTTGCCGGGCACACCGATGCCACACAATACGCCTATGGCGAGCGTGCCTACAGTAACTGGGAGCTGTCTTCGGACCGGGCCAATGCTTCGCGTCGTGAATTAGTCGCCGGCGGACTGGAGGACGGCAAGGTCATCCGCGTCGTGGGTCTGGCGTCGTCGGTATTGTTCAACGCCAATGACCCCTACGATCCGGTCAACCGGCGTATCAGCATCGTCGTGTTGAACAAGAAAACCGAGCGCGCCATTCTCAGTGAAGGGGTCCTTCCGCAGTCGAATGTCGGTGCTGACACGCCGGTGACGGCCGACACGCTGCAGTCCGGCACCGAACCGCAGCTACCCGGCTCACTCGCAATCGAGCCGATTCCGGAACCGAATACAC
>JBFKXV010000345.1:0-3606 GCA_041637935.1 Burkholderiales bacterium
TAGGGGCGATGATAGGTCGCGTGATCACCGACGATGTTCACCATCGGCGAGTGCGCCCGTCGCGCGTTATGCACATTGGACAAGCCATTGGCCAGGCCAGGCCCGCAGTGCATCAAGGTGGCAGCCGGTTTACCGCTCATACGCGCATAGCCATCGGCACAGCCGGTGACAACGGTTTCGGCCAGGCCCAGCACGCAACGCATGCCTTCGACCTTGTCGAGTGCGGCGACAAAATGCATCTCCGACGTGCCGGGGTTGGCGAAACAGGTATCGACGCCGCTCGACAGCAGTGAGCGCACCAGGCTCTCGGCTCCATTCATGAATATTTGGCTCCCGAATACACAAGCGTGAAAACTAACACAAACATCAAGCGTCAAACTGGTCCAGAATAAACGACTTCCCAACCTTGTCTATACTCGCGGGATGACCATTGAAACGAGATATCAGCTAAACGGCCTGCGACCGGCCATGGCCCTGTTGGTCGCGAGCGTCACGCTTGGCCTGTTGCTCAGCGTGCCGGCCGCGCAAGCGCAGGACGCGCAGACCCCCGGGAGCGAGTTTCAAGATTGCGGTGACTGCCCGGTTATGGTGGTCATCCCTCCCGGCCGGTATGGCATGTTGATGCCGCCAATTGACCAAGGGCGCCCGTTTGCCGAAGGTGAGAACCGCTCGGTAACCATCACCAAGCCATTCGCCGTTGGCAAGTTCGAAGTTACTTTTGACGAGTGGGACGCGTGCGTTGGCGACGGCAGTTGTCCCCCGGCAAAAGATGAGGGCTGGGGTAAAGGAAAGCGACCGGTGATCAATGTTTCATGGACTGAAGCGCATCGCTACACGCTCTGGTTGTCCGCAAAAACCGGCAAGAAATACCGGCTGCTGACCGAAGCCGAGTGGGAATATGCGGCGCGGGCTGGCGCGAGCTCGGCACGTTTCCATGACATCAAGCCTGAAGAGGTGTGTCGCCACGCCAACCTCTACGACATGAGTGCGGAGAAGAGTCTCGAGTTCGGCATGGAAATGATGCCATGCGACGACGGCTTCGACGTGACTGCGCCAGTCGGATCTTTCAAGCCAAACGCATTCGGTCTGCACGACATGCTTGGTAACGTCTGGGAGTGGACCGAGGATTGCCAGGCCATCTTGTGGCGCAACGCGCCTACCGACTCCAGCGCGCGGGTAAACGGCCGGTGTTCCGAACGAGCCTATCGTGGCTCGTCCTGGCTGAGCCATTCACCGCCCTATATCCGCGTAGGAGATCGATACAGATTCCTCGGAGCACGTTATAACGATCTCGGTTTTCGTGTAGCCCGAGCGCTTGAATGACCGCCCGCCGAGCAGACATTGCTGCTCTGCCCCGCGTTGCGCTGTTGTTGGCTATTTTCAGTCTCGCGTGCCACGCCGAGGAAGCTGCGCAAACCGGCAGCGTTTTCAGAGATTGTGAGCTCTGCCCGGAAATGGTGGTCATTCCGAGCGGTAACTACGGATTCGGCGCGCCGCCCAACGAGTTCGGCAGCCCTTACAACGAGGGCTACATTCTCGACATCCACTTCGCGAAACCTTTTGCTTTGGGCAAATACGAAGTCACTTTCGAGCAGTGGGACTTGTGCGTGCGCGACGGTGCCTGCATCGCTGTCGATGATGACGGCCTCGGGCGCGGCAGCCGGCCGGTCGTGAATACGACCTGGCACGACGCCGTCGCGTTCACCAACTGGCTGTCGGTAAAGACCGGTAAAGCGTATCGGCTCGCCTCGGAACAGGAGTGGGAGTACGCAGCACAGGCAGGCACCAAACGGGCGCGGTTCTTTGGGATTCGGCCAGAACAAACCTGTCTTTACGGTAACGTTTACGATAAGACCGCAGATGAAATCCACGGCTTCGGTTGGGCATACCTTCCGTGCCGCGATGGTTTTCCCGGTACCGCGCCGGTCGGTTCGTTCAAACCGAATCCCTTCGGCGTTCACGACATGCTGGGAAATGTCTGGGAGTGGGTGCAGGATTGTCTGAATCCGAACTGGCGCTTCAGCCGTGCCGCGACAGACGGCACGGCATTTGTTGACGGTGATTGCGATCAGCGCGCCTACCGCGGCGGATCATGGCTTTCCAATCAGCCCTATTACTTGCGCACTGGGGAGCGCTATAAATTCACTGGCGCGCGATATAACGATCTGGGTTTCCGAGTAGCCCGCTCGCTGCCCTGAGTCGAAGGCAATTACCCGGCTGCCGCTTTGCTGATCGCTTCGGGCAGCACACCGGGCTCAACACCAAACACCAGTAACAGCGCCGAGTACGCGACCATTGTGATCACCACAATCGCGACCAGGTTCAACAATATGCCTGCGCGCGCCATTTGCGCGATCGTCAGCTGACCGGATGCAAACACGATCGCATTCGGTGGCGTCGCAACCGGCAACATGAACGCGCAGCTGGCCGCGAGAGCGGCAGGAACGACCAGCAGCAACGGATGTTCCCCGAGTGAAATTGCCAATGCCGCAACGATAGGAAGGAACGCTGCGGTGGTTGCTGTATTCGATGTCAGCTCAGTCAGAAAAATAAGTATGGTGATCATTGCCACTATGATCAGCACGGGCGGTAATCCGCCGACCACCGCGAGTTGGGCTCCGATCCATTCCGCCAACCCGGTTTTCGAGATCGCTGCCGCCAGTGTCAGTCCGCCACCGAACAAAATGAGGACACCAAATGGTAGCCGTTGCGCCCATTCCCAATTCATCAGGAACTCGCCGCGTTTGATATCGACTGGAATGAGGAACGCCAGAATTGCCGCCGCCATCGCGATTACGGTGTCATCCAGATTGAGTCCAGGCGCAAGCTTGTTCAGCCATGGCCGCAACACCCAGGCTGTGGCAAGGAGCGCAAACAAGACAGCGACGCGCACCTCGCCGGCGCTCATCTTGCCTTGCCGCGCAGCGCGTCCGCTGATGAGTTCGTGCGCGCCTTCGATCACACGGCCTTTTAAATCGAAGATCACCCGCGTCATCAACCACCAGATGATAAAAAGCATCACGATTGACAAGGGCAGCGCCATTGCCATCCATTGCGCAAACCCGATTTCGATGCCATAGGTTTGGCGCATGAATCCGGCCAAAAAGGCATTTGGTGGTGTTCCCACCAAGGTTGCAATACCGCCTGCGGTGGCACCATAAGCAACTGACAACAACAAGGCGCTTGGGAAAGCCGTCGGCCCACTGCGTATACCACCGGCCTGCGAGGGCGCGCGCTCCTCGTATAACGCGACAATCGACAGCGCGATCGGCAGCATCATCAAGGTGGTCGCGGTATTCGACACCCACATACTCAGCGCCGCTGTTGCCAGCATGAATCCGCCAACCAGTTAATCCATGCGTTCGCCAACGGATCTCAACACGAACAGTGCAATGCGTTCGTGCAGCCGCCAGCGCTGCATCGCCAGCGCCACCACGAACCCGCCCATGAACAGGAAAATGACCGGATTGGCATACGGCGACGCGGTGTCTGCTATCGGCACCACACCTAACAACGGAAATAACGGTAAAGGCAACAACGCTGTTGCCGGCAAAGGTAACGCTTCAGTGACCCAGAAGATCGCCATCAGCAAACCAACCGCCGCGA
>JBFKXV010000346.1:0-3600 GCA_041637935.1 Burkholderiales bacterium
ACCGCGTCATCATGGCCTCGATGACAACGCGCACCGCCGATGAAGCCGGTTTCGTCACTGACGATTGCATTGCCTATTACACTGCGCGCGCCAGCGGCGGTGTCGGCCTGATCACCGTCGAAATGGCCGCGCCGGAGCGCGCCGGCAAACACCGTCATTTCGAGCTCGGCATCAGCGACGACAAGTTCTCTCCAGGCTTGCGCAAGCTGGTCAATGCCATTCACGATGCCGGCGCAAGAGCGGGGATTCAACTTGGGCACGGTGGCGGCCACACGCGCGTTGACGTGTCCGGCGAAAAACCGATCGCGCCGTCGGCGATTCCGCATCTGGTGCAGGAGGGACACACCGAAACCATCGTTCCTGAGGAAATGAGCATTGAGCGCATCGCGCAAACGGTACGCGCGTTCGCTGACGCTGCCGTGCGTGCGCAAGATGCTGGATTCGACATGGTCGAGATACACGCTGCCCACGGCTACCTTATCTCGCAGTTTCTGACGCCGTACGAGAACCGGCGCAATGATCAATACGGCGGGTCACTTGAGAACCGGGGGCGGTTCGGCCTGGAAATACTGAAACAAGTCAGGATGGCGGCACCAAAGCTGGCGGTCATTTTCCGGCTCAACGGTGATGACTTTTTTGGCGGCGGGCTGACTTTCGAGGAAGCGCAGCAGGTGGCCATCTGGGCGGCTGAACGCGGTGCACATGCCATACACATGTCCGGCGGTCATTACCGTTCGCACCCCTCTGCGGCGATCATGATCCCGCCGATGGCGACGCCGGAAACACCGTTTCTGCATTACGCCGCAGAAGTTCGCAAATCGGTCAACGTGCCGGTCATTGCTGTTGGTCGCATGGGCCAGCCCGAGCAAGCGATCGCGGCAATCGAAAACGGCCATGCTGATTTCATCGCACTCGGGCGGCCATTGCTGGCCGATTCTCATTGGGTTCAAAAAGCCGAATGCGGCAAAGCGGTACGGCTATGTCTGGCCTGCAACACCTGTGTTGACGGCATGCGAGAAGGAAAGCGCTTGCACTGCCTGGTCAATCCAATGGCCGGCCGGGAACGGCAATTCACTGACCGGCGTCCGCAATTGCAGGACAAACGCATCGCAGTCATCGGCGCCGGACCGGCCGGGCTCACGTTTGCCGCCAGCGTAGCAAAATATAATGTCGTCACCGTTTTCGAAAAGAGCAACCATGCTGGTGGCGCGTTTCGTTATGCCGGCCTGGCACCGAAGTTTCAAAGCGTCAAGGCTAACGAGCAAAGCTTGCTACGTTACATCGACTCACTGGTCAGAGAATGTGAAGAGGCCGGCGTGACATTGAATTACGGCTGGGACCTGCGACAAGACGTGGCCGATCTGGGCAACTTCGATCACATTGTCATCGCGACCGGTGCTGTCTACCGCGCTGGCACCAGCGCATTCATCATTGGATTGCTGCGTGCCGGGCTGTTACGCGCACCGCTGCTGAGAACTTTTTCCGAGCATGACGGTGTGCGCAAGTGGTTTTATGAAAAGGCGCGCAAACCAACTTCGCGAGCGGTTGCCCGCCGGCTACCCAAATCGATTCCGGTGACGGTAATCGGCGACGCGCTTATTGCCGGCAAGAGCGACGCGGCTGTTCGAGACGCAGTTTTCAGCGCATTCGGTTTGGTGCCGGAAGAAGACGGGGCAAGGCCTGGCTGCTAGTCCCACTTGCCGCCACTGCGGCTGACACTCCCGAAAACCCGGCGAACGCCATCAATGAGTTTCAGCTGCTCTTCATTCGCCGGGCTCTCCAACGAGGCAACCTGCATCATCAACGAATCCAGTGTCTTGATGTGCGCATCGCCAAATCGCCCCAGACTGGGCTCGAGAATCTTGTCGATTTGGTCCACCAGATAGATTTCGTTGCGGATGAGATGCGAACTGGCGAGCAGAAGATCAGCCGCTTCGTCGGCGCTGATTTCGAATTCCTGCTCGAAGATGTTCAACAACTGCTTCTTCTGGTCAGCGCTGATTTCGCCTTCGCACTTGGCGATGCCGAGCAGCAGTACCGCCACGACATCAATCGGTTCGCTCAGCGAATGCAGCGGTTTGCGGCTGTATTTCTTGCTCCACTGATAGCGGCGGAACAGGGCGAACGGACTACTCAGCCTGAAGCCTGCCCGATCCAGCGCCACCAGTGCCCAAATGAGTCCGGCAATGGCGGTGAGCAACCCGATGAGAACGTGCATGCTGCTTCTCCCGTATCTGAGGCAATCGTGGCCGAATAGCACGGGTGTAGTACCAGCCCCCGGCATCGACTACTAAAGCAAAAAGCATGACGTTCCCTGAGGAACAACAGCGCATTCAGTATGACGGACGCGCGCGACCCAAAGCGCATATCGCGCTGTCATCGAGCAGCTTGTTCCAGAAGGACTGGTGAGCGGTGTGCCCGACTACGCCCCAGAGGGCCGCGAGGCTTGCCAGTCCCGGATTGACATCGGTGCGTAAGGTCAACCCGGCTCGGCAGTAGCGAAGAACAAACGTGCCGGGCCGGATCTGATACTGTGCGATTTCGCTTGTTAAGCGAAGTTCTTTTCGGCGAAATCCCAGTTGACGAGATTCCAGAACGCCTCCACGTACTTCGGGCGCGCATTGCGATAGTCGATATAGTAAGCGTGCTCCCACACATCGCATGTCAGCAATGGCGTGAGCCTATTGGTCATTGGATTAGCCGCGTTGCTGGTGTTGGCGATTTCAACTTCGCCATTTGCATTTTTGACCAACCAGGTCCAACCAGAACCGAAGTTGCTGGCCGCCGATGCTGAAAACTTCTCCTTGAAGTCGCCGAAACTACCGAACGCCTTGGTGATAGCGTTGGCCAGCGCGCCTTTTGGTTCGCCGCCACCATCGGGGCTGAGGCTATTCCAATAAAAGGTGTGGTTCCATACCTGGGCAGCATTATTGAAAATGCCGCCTTTGGCTTTCATGATGATGTCTTCGAGTGAAGCGGATTCGAATTCGGTTCGGCTGATCAATTTGTTCAGGTTGCTGACGTAGGCCGCGTGGTGCTTGCCGTAGTGATACTCCAGCGTCTCTGCCGATATATGCGGCTCCAGTGCATTTTTCTCGAAGGGAAGTGGTGGAAGTTCGTGTTTTGCCATTGTTGTCTACCTGTCGTAAAAGAAGCTTGAATGGTTCGTTTAAACAGCGCCGTTCGACCTGCAACCTGCCTGAATGTTCCCCGATGCGATCTGCCGGTTGCAACAGACAAACCTACGCAAGCGCACACACATCATGACATTCGCCGGGTCGCCGACATGATCCCACAATGCGAAATGTCTACAACAACGGGCTTTGACTTCAATTGCTGGTTCGCTACTGTCACTTTCGAGCGCGATCCGGAATGGCGCGCATTGGTCGCATTGCTGACGGCTCCTGTCGTTATCGGATCCGCCAGTGCCTGTTAAGCCGCCCTGTTGTCACGCTGCTGCCGCCACCACGCAATGAACGGCGCGAAGCACCCCCTGCGGCTGCGCATCGACCAAGCCGGGCGCCACGCCAGCTTGACGATCGCCTGCCATTGTTTTTCCGCGGCACAGTCCATATTCAAACGACGCCTGGATTCCATCTC
>JBFKXV010000347.1:0-3582 GCA_041637935.1 Burkholderiales bacterium
CCCCTGCGCGGCGAACGCCCGCGCCATACCGAGCCCGATTCCCGAGGTGGAACCGGTGATAACGACCGACTTGTCTTTCAGCATTTGCCATTTCCAAATTGATTGTGTTCGCGTGGCAGTCTATCAGCTTGCTGATGCCAAATGCGTTTGCACGCGCTCTGGGGCCGATTTGCCAAACTTGGCCTGATGCGTCCTCGACGCCAAGCGGCGAAAGGCGCATACAGTACCAACAACATCTCTCACCTGCGGGGCATACTCTCTGCTTGAAATACCGGCCGATCGACGTGTTTTTTCAGGGGGAGAGACACATGGGCGCCATCGAACAAACGTTGCGGCTTTGGCTGGTTCTCGCTGCGCTGCTGGCTTTTGCGCCAACCACATTTTCGCAGCCGGTTCCCGATTCCGCCATCGTCAGCAACAGCGTCATTGCACGCATCGACACCGGCGATTCTGTTCTCCCGGTTTTTTCACCGGATGGAAAGCAGCTCGCCTATGTCAGAACCATCGTAAAACGCCAAACCGAACTCACGGAAGTGTACGTGCGTGACTTATCTTCCGGTGCCGACTGGCTGTTACTCGGCGCAGACACTTCCCGCAAGTACGCCGTTTACAAGGCATTCGTCTACCAGCTCGAATGGGTTTCCAATGACAAACTTGTGGCCTCGATATCGGATGGCGATGTCGGCACAACGCGGGTCGAGTTCGACGTCACCGCCCGGCGCATCATTAGCGAACGCCAGGACGAAGACCTGGAAGCGGTCTGGTATGCCAAGATCAAAAACCGCATGCGCGCAGTAAAGAAGCTGCCGGACTGGGAACCAGACGTCGTGCGAAACGCTTTCGAGAACAGCGTCGAGTTACAGGACGGCAGTTTTCTGATTCAGCCGCAGTACGCCGGCGTAGCACCGGATGTATTCCATATCACACAAGGGGGCCGGCTTACTCGGCTGACGCGTCTCGACAAGAGCGCATACAATGCGCTTTGCGGCGGGTTGCTGGTGGGCGATTCGCTGCTGTTTTTGCTCGCCGAGTCACGCACAGGAAACTCCACGCAAGCCAACTTGCTGCGCTATCGCGACGGGCGCATCGAAAAGCTGGCCTCGGTTGCTACACTCACCGAGCCAGAGCTTGCGCCGTTACAAACACGACAAGCACGCGCACTTTTCTTTGTGTCGACCGGGTACCCTTATCAACGCAGTCCCGGTGTGCTGTACGAATACGCATCCGGCCAACTGCGAAGATGGCCGCCGCCGAACGTCCTGCACAGGGTTACAGCTGATTCCAGCGGGCGCAAGCTGTCTCTGGTGATGTGGGAGAACGACCGGCGGATCATCGAAGTACGCGAAATCGGAACCGGCAACCTCGGGGAATGAACCAGCCTGCGCGACAGTGCCCAAAAAACTTCCTGTCACGTTGATTCGTCGTGCAAACACATGGGATGCGCTACCGCCTTCGTGAAATATGCGGGCTAGCCTGTTCACATTCCGGGCCGGTCACCATAGCCGGTCAGTTCCAGATAGCCGCGCCCGACACGCTGACCGCCTGCGCTGGCGCGCACGGCACCCTCCCAGTAAAGGATACCGGTACTCGCGCTCGAGTCGAGTTCCTGATCGTCCATCAGCGGCACAAGCTCGACATCGTAGCGTCCCGCACGAACACGCATTTCAACTGGATACTCGATACCGGTGCGTGGCGAACGCCACAACCTGGTTGGCTCGAATTCAACATCGCCCGGGGAAAGTATGCTCAGAGTGCCATCTCGGTGGCGAACGCTACCACCCGCCCACAACGTGCCGCCACTGCGCGCACGCATGCGAAACGCCATCAGCGCTCCGCCATCGGCCAAATTAATGCTGAGCCAATCCCAGCCTTGCGCTGCAGGTGACAGGTACTGGCTCGACCACTCATGGTCGAGCCAGGCCTCGCCGCTGACTGCCGCCGTCTCGCCATCGAATTGTATCGTTCCTTCGACACGCAGGTGCGGCAGGCTGTAGTAGTAGCTGGCCTCATCCTGCCGCGGGCCCTTGGAACTGAAACCATCGCGCCCTTGCAGCAACACCGGTTGCGTCGGCACAAAGCTCAGGTCGAATGCGAAATCATCCGCAACAATCCGCGTATGGTATTCCCCGCCGCTGCGGGACAGTGTCCAGCCGTCAATGCCGACATCTGTATCGCTTGAGTTCGCATAGGCCAGGCCAAAACCTGCTCGGCCGACGCGCTCATCGTAAATCAACCGGCCGTTCGCCGCGTCAGCAATTGCCGCATGAGCAAAAATCAGCTGCTTTGGTGCAAACGCCGATGCGTTATCCTCCTGCAAGCCCGGACGGCTGCGGAAGAAAGTCACCTGAAAACCGCGCGCAACACCGTTGCTCTCAATCCAGCCAGTGATGTACCACCACTCAGTGCGATAGTTCGGGTGGGCGCCGTGATCACGCGGAAAAATCAGTTTGCGGCCGGGTTCGACCCGCGGATAAACAACGTCTCCCGACTCACTTGCATTGGCGGCATGACATGACGCCATCATCGTGCCGACGCTGAGGATCAGCGCCATGGCAGCTGTCACCACCGTTGGCCTTGCGGACATATCGTGCTACCAGTCTTCCCGCACCGCACGCACGGCTTCACCCGCGACGGCACGGCGCGCACTGCTGACGGCAGCCAATATGGCCGCCGCCAGCATGGCAAGAGCAAAAATGCCCAGACCCGACCAGGGAATATGCACGTCCATGCTCCAGTGAAACGACTGCCGGTTCACGACGTCGATCAGTACAACGCTCATCACCCAGCCGAGCAGCAAACCAACAACGAGACCCAGCGTGCTGACCAGTGCACCCTCGAAAGCGAGCATACGCACGATCTGCGCTCGCAAGAATCCGACGTGACGCAACATACCGAACTCACGACGCCGCGCCAGGGTCAGCGCGCTGAAGCTCGCTGATAACCCTGCCAATCCGATAACAATTGCGACCGCTTCGAGTGCATAGGTCACGGCAAACGTGCGGTCAAACACCGTCAGTGACTCAGAACGCAATTCGCTGGGTAGACTGATTTTCACAACATCGGACGGCAACGCCGCGAGCAAGGCACGACGCACCGCGTCTGCGTCCGCTCCTTCTTGCAGCCAAAGTTGCGCATCGGCGACATCATCATTACCGGTGAACGCACGGTAGTCCTCAAGTCCGATCATGACTGCGCCATTCATGCGCGCGTAGTCGCGCCAGATTCCGGCGATCATGACCGGCAAGCGCTTGCCGCCGATCGGCAGCACGACGATTTCACCCAACCTGTAACCATAATTGTCAGCGGTTATCTCGCTGATCCATGCCGGCACCTGGTCTGGCTGTGGCGTGACGACGTCACTAACCAGCGACAGCACACGGCCTGGATCACGCGGATTGATGTCACGCGCCAGCAGCGTCACCGGCGGACGGGATGGTTCAAGGCGGATACGTTGCCCGGCAAGGAACTCGACGCTTCGAACGCCGGGAATGCGCGATATGCGCTCCTGCATTTGCGGCGACAGGTACGCGGTTTCACCGTAACCACTGGTACGCACGAACATATCGCCGGGCAGTATGTGGC
>JBFKXV010000348.1:0-3577 GCA_041637935.1 Burkholderiales bacterium
CAGGCCGCAAGGCGGTGCGGCACACACCAGGCCGTGAGCCGGTACGGTGAACTGACCCTACCGGGGCAACATCAGCATGTACCTTATAATCGTGCGCTTCTCAGCATGAACAGTTCTTCTCTCATTCCACGGCAGGGCGAGCGTCTTCGCATTGCCCTGCCGCCTGGCTCTGGCGATGCGTTATTGCTGTCGCGGCTGGCACAGACGCGCCGCCCACTGATCGTGGTTACCGAAAGCGCCACGGAGGCGCAGCGCCTGATCGAGGAGTTGCGGTTCTTTTCGCAGGATCGTCGGATATACCTGTTCCCTGACTGGGAGACGCTGCCCTACGACGCCTTCTCTCCCCACCAGGATCTGATCTCCGAACGGCTTGAAACGCTCTACCAGATTTCGCGCGACGAGTGTGACGTGGTGGTCGTGCCAGTAACAACCATGTTGTACCGGTTGCCTCCAACCGAGTTTCTGGCGAGCTACACGTTTTTCCTCAAGCGCGGTCAGCGTCTCGACATCGAACGTTTCCGCAGTCAATTAACGCTGGCGAGCTACTCCCATGTCAGTCAGGTGGTATCCCCCGGCGAGTACAGTATCCGCGGCGGGGTGATCGATGTATTTCCAATGGGTAGCGTCGTACCCTACCGCGTCGATCTGTTCGGCGATGAGGTGGACAGCATCCGCACCTTCGATGTGGACACCCAGCGCAGCATCTACAAGGTCGGAGAAATACGCCTGCTGCCTGCGCGCGAGTTTCCCACCGACAGTGAAGCGCGGAAAATATTTCGTACCCGGTTCAGGGAAAGTGTCGAAGGCGATCCTACCAAGAGCCGCGTCTACAAGGACGTGTCACAAGGCGGCATGCCGGCTGGCATCGAGTATTACCTGCCGCTGTTCTTTGACCAGACGGCGACACTTATCGATTACCTGCCCGAACAGAGCCTTGTTTGCCTGCACGGCGACATAGCAGGCGCCGTGCAGAACTTCTGGGATCAAACCAACTCGCGCTATCGACTTTTGCGCGGCGACGCCGACCGTCCGCTGCTGCCGCCCGGCCAGCTTTTCCTGCGCGAGGACGAGTTCTTCGGCACCGTCAAACTATTCTCGCGCCTGGAGCTTCTGACCGGCGCCGATGCCAACGGTCAACGCGCCGCCCGGCTTCCCGACGTTGCCGTCAATCGCCGCGCCGATGATCCACTGACTGCGCTCAAGGCATTCGTCGCACAGCAACCTGGCCGCGTGCTGGTCATTGCCGATAGCCTTGGCCGCCGCGAGACCCTTCTCGAGCTGTTAAGGGAGTATGGCTTGCGCCCGCCGGTTATCGAGCGCTGGGCCGATTTCGAGAAATCGACTGAGCGCCTGGTCATCACCGTCGGCGCAGTACACAGCGGCTTCATAGATCGCGAGCACAACCTCGCACTGATCACCGAGAACGAGTTGTTCCCGGCACAGGCGCGAACGCGCACCGCCCGGGAACCGCGGATTTCCACCGAACACATGCTCAGAGATCTCTCGGAGGTCAAGCCGGGTGATCCCGTTGTGCATATCCAGCATGGCGTTGGCCGCTATACCGGTTTGGCGACGATGGATCTGGGAGACGGTCCGACCGAGTTTCTCGATCTGCAATACGAAGGTGGCGACAAGTTATACGTACCCGTCTCCCAGCTCGAAGTCATCAGCCGCTATAGCGGTGGGCCACCGGAGCTGGCGCCACTGCACAAGCTCGGCAGCGGTCAATGGGACAAGGCCAAAAGGCGTGCCGCCGCACAAATCAGGGACACAGCCGCCGAGTTGCTCAGTCTTTATGCCGTGCGAGCGTCACGCAAAGGCTACGCGTTCGGACTCAATGCTCACGACTATGCCGCCTTCAGCGACGGCTTTCCGTTTGAAGAAACCGCTGATCAGGCGGTGGCAATCGAAGCGACCATTAGCGATCTGAAATCGACCAAACCGATGGACCGCTTGATCTGCGGCGATGTCGGGTTCGGCAAGACCGAAGTTGCCTTACGTGCGGCATTTGTCGCCGTTGCGGACAGTCGGCAGGTTGCCGTGCTAGTGCCAACGACGCTTCTGGCAGAACAGCATTTCCAGACGTTTTCCGATCGCTTCGCAGAATATCCGGTAAAGATCGCGGAACTGTCGCGATTTCGCAGCGGAAAGGAAACCACCGCGGCGTTGGCCGGCCTTGCCGAGGGCAGCATCGATATTGTGATTGGCACGCACAAGTTACTTAGCCGCGGCGTGAAGTTCAACAATCTCGGTCTGGTGATCATCGATGAGGAACACCGGTTCGGCGTACGCCAGAAAGAAAAACTCAAGGCACTGCGGGCCGAGGTCGATGTGCTGACACTCACAGCAACACCGATTCCCCGAACCCTGGCAATGGCGATGGAAGGATTGCGCGATTTCTCAGTGATTGCCACCGCACCGCAAAAACGGCTCGCTATCAAGACCTTTGTGGCACCTTTCAGTGACGGGCTGATACGTGAAGCAGCGCTGCGCGAACTAAGACGCGGCGGACAAATCTACTTTCTGCATAACGAAGTCAGTTCGATCGGCCAGATGCACGACAAGCTGACTGCGCTACTGCCGGAAGCACGCATTCGTGTGGCGCATGGGCAAATGCACGAACGCGATCTCGAACTGGCCATGCGCGACTTCTATCAAGCGCGGTTTAACATGCTGCTGTGCACCACCATCATCGAGACCGGAATTGACATTCCCACTGCCAATACCATGATCATTAACCGTGCCGACAGATTCGGCCTGGCTCAGCTGCACCAGCTGCGCGGTCGCGTCGGACGCTCGCATCATCAGGCGTATGCTTTCCTTCTTACGCCCGAAGAAGAAGCATTACGTGGTCAAGCAAAGAAGCGCCTCGAAGCGATCCAGATGATGGACGAACTGGGCGCAGGCTTCTTTCTGGCGATGCACGACCTGGAGATTCGCGGCGCTGGCGAAGTGCTCGGTGAATCGCAAAGCGGCGAGATGCAGGAGGTCGGCTTCCAACTCTACGTCGACATGCTCAA
The DNA here is from genome assembly GCA_041637935.1 of Burkholderiales bacterium. Taxonomy (GTDB): domain Bacteria; phylum Pseudomonadota; class Gammaproteobacteria; order Burkholderiales; family Eutrophovitaceae; genus SG8-40. The sequence continues at coordinate 3,021 of JBFKXV010000348.1, forward strand.
CCGCGCGGTCAAGTCCCTCAAAACGGGAAAAGAGCCGAACCTCGACATCCAGACGCCCTCCGGCGTCGAGATCAACTTGCACACACCGGCACTCATGCCGGAATCATACTGCGCGAACGTGCACCAACGCCTGGTCATTTACAAGCGGCTTGCCAATACCGAGACAGAGGAGGAATTGGAGAGTATGCAGGAAGAGATCATCGATCGCTTTGGCACCATGCCCGATCCGGTAAAGGCATTGATCGAGAGTCACCGGCTGCGCATCGCTGCCAAGAGGCTCGGCATCGTTCGGATCGATGCCAGCGCAGAGACCATCTCAATTCAGTTCATGCCCGAAGCGCCGGTCGATCCCGGGAGAATAATCGAACTGGTGCAATCTCGCGCGGATACGCGATTCGCCGGGCCGGAGCGCTTGCGCATTGAAGCAAACACACCGGATCTGCAGTCACGCAGCGCCACGATTCGCGAGTTGCTTGCGAAATTGGTGTGATCATTTCGGCCGCGGTCATCAGCCGGTCAATCGGCGCCAATTACCTATGATCGCTCCCAGGCAAAGC
>JBFKXV010000349.1:0-3564 GCA_041637935.1 Burkholderiales bacterium
ATCTTCGGGCCCATGCTGCCCTTGTCGAATTGATCCGCCTGGTACAGTTTTTTCGTTTCTTCCAGGGTGAGCCGATCGAGCCAACGCTGTGTCGGTTTGCCAAAGTCAAGCGCGACCCGCTCCACTCCGGTGGCAATGACAAGGCGATCGGCGCCGAGTTTACGCGCCAGCAGACTAGACGCAAAGTCCTTGTCGATCACCGCTTCGACGCCCTGGATACTGCCGTCCTGGTCCTCGATGACCGGAATGCCGCCGCCGCCACAGGCAATCACGACATAGCCGGCACCGACCAGATGCGATATGACATCGATGTCGAGGATCTCTTGCGGTAAAGGCGATGGCACCACACGGCGCCAGCCGCGGCCAGGATCTTCTTTCACCTGCCAGCCAAGGTCCGCGGCACGCTTGCGCGCCGTTGCCTTATCCATTGGTGAACCGATCGGTTTGCTCGGCGTTTTGAACGCGGCATCGTCGCGATCGACCAATACCTGCGTAACGACGGCAACGGCTTCGGCGTCGAGGCCGCGGCGGCGAAACTCGTTGCGCAGCGCCTTGACGAACATGTAACCAAGCGCGCCCTGCAAATCGGCGCCGGCATAATCCATCGGTACCGGGATGACTTCGTGCAAAGCCAGCTCGGAGCGGCGCAGGATAAAGCCCATTTGCGGCCCGCTGCCATGGGTGAATACCAGCCGCCAGCCTGCTTCGATCATGTCCACCACATGGCGCACCGTTTCTTGCGCGGTATCGTATTGGTCGGCGATACTGCGATGTTGCTCATCCCGAATCAGCGCGTTACCGCCGACAGCAACCACTGCAAGCTTGTTTTGGCTGGTCATGGCAGTCCCTTTGGTTCGATCCTGACAGATTGGATGGGAATGGCGTGCCGTCGTCTTTGAACTTGTTAGCAGCGCATCAGCGGCGCATGGTTTGCGCGTCGAGCGCGACAAGCGCGTCGACGAAACAGTTCAACGGCGCGCGCGTCAGGCCGGCTCCGATCTGGCCAACGCCAGCCTCGCAATGGGCAATGCCGGTATTGATCACCGGCTCGATGCCGCTATCGACAACCTTGCGCACGTCGATTGCGCACGGCGCGCCGCGAAAGTTGAGCGCCGGCAGCTGAAACGTATCCGATTCGCCGAGCGTGATATGCCGCATGCGTCGCGAATTCATGATGGCGTCTTCCGGTGTACCACCGACGAATTTAACGATAGCCGGCGCCGCGGCCATGGAGAATCCACCGAAGCCTGCCGTTTCGGTGATCGAGCTGTCACCCAAATCACGCGCTGCGTCAGCGCCGCTGTAACCAGCGAAGTACAAACCATCGATATCACCGGCCGGCGCGGTAAACCAGCGATCACCCAGACCGCTGACGCGAATCCCGAATTCCACACCGTTGCGCGACATCGCCGTCACCATGCTCGACGCCGCAACATCGTGCGCGGCGTCCAGCATCAGCTTGCAAGCCGCCATCGAAACGTTGAGAAAGAAGTGCTCGTTGCCGGCCATGAAGTCGAGCACTTGCACCAAGTCATCTGCCGGCAGTCCGGCACGCACCAATGTTGGCGCGGTCTGGCGCAGCAGCAAACCACTGGCGGCGGCGTTACGGTTATGCACTTCGTCACCCATGTTCAGCGCTTGCGCCATGAGCGGTTTGAGTTCGATTGCTTCATCGAACGTCTCGAGTGCGGCACGCAGTGCTGGTGCCAGCGTGTTCTCGATCCACTTCAGGCGCGTCAACACCTCGTCGCCGTAGGCCCCGAACCGAAGTGCTTTGCCAAGCCCTTCATTCAAATTACTGAATGCACGCGCGCCGGTTGCAGGATCTTCAACAATCCATAGCGGCATCGACGGGCTGATCACCCCGGCCATCGGACCGACCGCAGCGTAGTGATGACAGGGCTGGTAGACGATTTCACCGCTCGCGGCAAGCGCGCGCGCAGCTTTGTCGTCACTCGCCCAGCCTTCATACAGAATCGCACCAACGATTGCACCTTGCATCGGTCCGCACATGCGCGCCCAAGCGATCGGTGGCCCGGCATGCAGAAGGGTTCGCTCACCAAGTCCTGACAAAGCTGTAGCTGCCTTCGCAACGCTGCGCAGCCGCGGCGAGGCCGCGACAAACGCTGCGAACGCCTGTTCATTGGCCAGTTCAATCTCCGGCGCATTAGTCAGGCGTGCTAACGCCATTCCCGCCTCGACATCGCCCAGGGCAGGCGGCTCCCATTGAAGTTGCGTAACCGCGCCGCCGGCTGTTGAAATCGCATCGGCGAACTGCTCCAGGCCGACGTTGATTACACCGAGTTTTTGTTTGACCAGGTTAGCCATGGCTCGACACCATTGCAGCGGCAGCGCGCGCTGCCTGGGCGTTGCTCGCAGCCAGCATGACACCCGCTTCGCGCAGCGCCGCCTCCTGGCGCGCAAGACCCTGCGGATCGCGCGCGGTGCCGCAGATGAAACCGACAAAGCCGAGCCTCCTTCCGTCGCGCTCGGCAAGACTTTGTGCCGCCCGGATCGCCGGCAGCATCTCCGCCGCCGGATCGGCATGCGCACCGTAACCAAGCACAACGTCAAACAGAATCAACGCCACTGTCGGGTCAGTCGCTTCCTGCAAAATCCGTTCGTTGCGCAAGCGATGATCGATCATCGGATGCGGCCTGCCACGGGTGAATTCGTCATCGCCGAGGTCGAGGAGCGTGTGACCGTGACTGCTCCAGACGTCCCCCAGGGCAGCGGCAGTGCCGACTGGCGTGTTGGACTGCACGTCACCAAGCGATTGCGACAGCAACAGCGTTGCCTCGTAACAAAATGTTCCACCACTGTACAGGCCACGCACGAACTGCTGGCCGGGCGCAAAACGCGTTGTGCGCATGCTCGGCAAGTCGGGCACGTCTATTTCCAGAGACTTGCCTTGCGCCGCAGCCACTGCCAGCACGGCTGCCTCCTCCAGCGTGCGTGCGGCGATCACACCGCTGTTGACGGCAGCCTCGACAGCAGCGCCCAGAAAGCAGACGACAAATGGTTTGCTTGCTGTACGCGCGCGCGTCAACACTTTGTCGGCGACTTCACGCGCCGGCGGTTTGGACACCAGCACCACAACACTGGTATCGGGGTCAGCATCCAGTTCGTCGATGGCGCGCAGCATGGTCGCCCCACCGACTTCCGACTTGAGGTCACGGCCACCGGTACCAATGGCGTGCGACACGCCGAGCCCGTACTGATCGATCAACGACGTCACCTGTTGAATTCCAGTGCCGGACGCACCAATCACACCAATCGGTCCGCGCCGCACCGCGTTGGCAAATGCCAATGGAATGCCATCGATAATGGCGGTGCCGCAGTCAGGACCCATCACCAGCAGATCGCGCTGCTGCGCCTCTTGTTTCAACATCAACTCGTCGCTGATGCTGACGTTATCGCTGAAAAGCATCACATTGAGACCGCATCGCAGTGCCTTGAGCGCTTCCGCGGCGGCATACTCTCCGGGCGTTGAAATCAGGGCAAGATTGGCGCCTGGTTGCGCCGTCAGGCCCATCGCGATGGTGCGCGGCAAGATCGGTTGCG
>JBFKXV010000350.1:0-3522 GCA_041637935.1 Burkholderiales bacterium
ATTCCAGTACGTGCGCACCATGATCGAGCCTGGATAGGCTGCTGCGGCATGCAGCAGATGCAGCACCTGCGGGACATCATTGGGCGCGTGTTCCATATCTATCAGCACCCAATCAAATCCGGCGGAGGCGCATATCTCCGCCGCAGTGTGGCTGCCAAGACTCAGCCAACAACCAACCTGAACCTGCCGTTTATCCAGTGCCTGCTTGAGACGGTTCTCGAACATCTCCATTGGCAGGACCTCCCCCGATTTGTGATTTTTGCGAATGCCGGATTCTACCGGCTCCGCTATTATCGTACGGTTATTCCGCGTCGGGCAGATTAAACCATGAACTTTGCTGGCGTCATTCCCATTCTCGCCACTCCATTCCGCGACGACGAATCTTTTGACGACGAGTCGATGATCAATCTCGTCAAACTTATGAAAAGCATCGGGGTCGATGGCATCACCGTGCTCGGCGTGCTTGGCGAAGCGAACCGTCTTGGCGACCGTGAGCGTGAAGAAGTTTTACGCAGCGCGGTGGACGCAGCCGACGGCTTGCCGGTGATTGCCGGCGCCAGCGCGAGCGGCACCCGGGCGACTTGTGATCTCGCACAGATGGCAAAATCGCTGGGCGCTTCGGCAGTGATGATCACGCCACATGCCGAACCGGCGCCCTCTGACGAGCGCGTGTACCAACACTTCTGCGCAATCACCAGCGCCACCAACCTGCCAGTTGTACTACAGGACCATCCTGCCTCAAGCGGCGTGCACATGCCGGCGTCGCTGATGACGCGTATGGTCGCCGAACTGCCGGCAATTTCCTGCATCAAGGAAGAGGCGGTGCCGACGCCACCGAAGATTCGCGCACTCAAAGACGCGATGGGCGACCGAGCCATTCCCATTTTGACCGGGCTTGGCGCGCTTTACGGATTGTTCGATCTCGAAGCCGGTTCAGATGGTTTTAACACCGGCTTTGCGTTTCCGGAAGTGTTAATGGCGATGGTCGCTGCCGCGCACGATGAGGACTGGCAACGGGTGCGTGAGATCTATACCCGCTTTCTGCCGCTGATTGTTTTCGAACAACAACCCGGTGTCGCGGTGCGAAAGGAAATCCTGCGTTTGCGCGGCGCCATTGCTTCGGGGCGGGTACGTCAGCCGGGTGCGCAACTCAACCCGGAAACCGGCAAACAGGTCGCGCAGTTGATCGATCGTGTGCTACCCAACACCGATCTGACCCAACCGATAAAGATTGTCTGATCGCCGGCAACAAGCCAATCACGCGACATCGGGATTTGATCGCGGCGCGTGAAATGCGGCCCACCCCGAAAGGCAGGCGAGACGACCGCGGGCGCCAGGCACCACACTGGAAACACAAAAGTGCCGTCCGGGGTCAGCAAATGAGTGACAAGCAGATCGGGTGCAACAAGACAGACGGGCACGACGAACACCATCATGCACCCAAGGAGTTGGGTGCGGCGTAAGCCAGGAGGCGACTGCGCAATCGGGCCGCGCAGTCACTTATCCCGTCAGTAGTTGTCGAGCTCGGCGCCCCTATTCTCAAACGCCTTGCGCAAACAAGGTACGTCATTACAAGCATCGCGCACCTGCTGCTGCCACTGTACTTGCGTCTGCCATAACTGGGAGGGATCAACGCCGCGCCGCATCGCCTGGCGATAGGATAAGGCCATCTGATTCTCCGCCAGACCTAACGAACTGCTGGAACAGATCAGCTTGTCAACATTGCTTTTGGCGCGACTGCAGTCGATCGCCGCAAACGCGACGTTCGCGCCAAATACGGCAAGGAAAGAAAAAAGCAATAAATTCAGTCGCATGCGATCTCCTAATGACGTTTCGCGACACCTGAAACGTCGCATAAAGTATGCCTGCGACTTATACCTTGAGGCTCCCGCCAGCGAGTTCCGGTACCACGTCGAGCACGCCGAGTTGTGCGGCAAACTGTACTTCGTGCTCCAGTCCGCGCTCGATCATCATTCTCCCGACACGCGATCCGAGCAAAGCCTGCTCGGAAGGTTCCGAGCGAAACAGCGCCCGCGCAGCCAGAGATGCATCCGAAAATGTGTCGCTGTCACCGGCCAACTCGGCACTCAATAATTCGACGAAGTACCCGGCACCGTACATGTCTTCAAGGTTCGGGCTTCCCATTGAGCCTGAGCATACGATGAGGACGGTCTTGCCCGCATGTTTGTCCAGCAGCTGCCTAACCACGGCTTTGGCGTTGATCAATGCCCCGGCATAGACATGATCCGCCCGCGCCGATTGTTTCAGCGCGACCGTGCCGTTTGTCGTTGAGTAAATAACCTTGCGCCCGGCAAGCCCGTGTTCAGCCAATGCAAGCGGCGTTGGCGGCGCAAATCCTGGCAGCGTCACGGCATACAGTTCGCCGGCGAGCACATAACTGCCTTCGGCATGTTTTTGCGCTTCGGCATGCGCGCCCGCCTCATCCAGTGTCGGGATAACTTCGCTCGCCCCGGCCGCAAACGCATTGATAATGGTCGATGTCGCGAACAAAACATCGAGCACCACTGCAACCTTGCCTTCGAGACGCTGATGATCCAGGTCTTCTTTGGAAAACAGTACATGCACCTTGTGTTTGAAATGTTCGCTCATAACAGACTCATGTTTGCGCATTGCGTCTAAGGAAAAACTGGATACCGGCCATTGTCAGGACCAGTTCGCCTTTCTGATTCTCGACTTCCCAGAGTGTCTTGACAATTCCACGGTCGGGACGGCTGGTCGACAATCGCGTCTCCTCGATCGTACGGTATGCAGTGAGCTGATCACCGGGCCGCACCGGCCTTAACCACCGCACGTTTTCAATCCCCGGAGATCCAAGGCTGGCGGATTCAAGCAGATACGAATCGCACATTAACCGCATCACCATTGCACACGTGTGCCACCCGCTGGCAATCAGCCCGCCGTAGATCGATTGTTTGGCCGCCGCTTCGTCGACATGAAACGGCTGCGGGTCGTAGCGCGACGCAAACTTGATCACTTCGTCCTTGTCGACAACGACCGAGCCGATATTCTTGCGCTCACCGGTTTCGAAATCTTCCCAATAGGTTTTGAATTGTGTGTTCATCCGCCCCGCCTAATCCGGTTGTTCACGACCGCTGCGCCTGCGACCGAAGTGACTTGTTGTGCATGCTGCCAGCACCAATTTCTGCCAGCACCAATTTCTGCCAGCGCCAATTTCTGCCGGCACCAATTTCTGCCGGCACCGATTGACCTCAGAACCAGTGACGCGCTTACTTGTTGTTGTCGTACTTGTACCAGCCGCGACCGCTTTTCTTGCCGTTGTAGCCTGCCTGAACCATTTGTTTGAGTAGCGGCCTCGGCTTGAATCTTTCGCCATACGCGTCATGCAGAATACCTTGCACCTGCAGCGACAGGCTGTTCTGAGTCGCGTCAAGCAGTTGACACGGCCCGATCGGATGGCCCAAGCCGAGTTTGCAGGCCAGGTCAATGTCTTGGGGTGTGGCAACACCCTCCTCTACCAGCCGGATCGCTTCGATCACCAGC
>JBFKXV010000351.1:0-3516 GCA_041637935.1 Burkholderiales bacterium
GCCGATTCCCGCAATGCCCCAGGCAACCTCGTTCGACAGCATTCTGGAACAGTGTCGCGACCTGGTTTGCCATCGTGTGGCTGATGCGTTGGCCAAGATGCTCGACGGAGCCGATGCAGCGATTACCGCGTTCGAAGCAGGGGCGCGCGATCCGGAAACAAAGAAGCTCTATCAGGTAACACGCAACAAGGTGCTCGCCCAGCGAGAAACCATCGTCACGCAATTCCGGATGCGCTTCCTTCGCGAATTCCAGCAACGCAGCAACAAGGTAAAAAAAATCGGCGACAAGTTTGACGAGATCGATCTTTCCTCGCTCGAACTGGAGCTGGTCGCTGAAGACGATCTGGATGAGTCGCTCAAGTTCAACGCGATGGCGTCGAGGGTGCGTCAATACTGCGACGAGGAACTCGCCGCCCTCGACCAGCGCGTCGGTGTGCTGATCGGCGATGCTGATCTGCAGTCCGAGGACAATCCTTTTACGCCGGAGGCGATCTGTGACGCGTACAAGCAGACCTGCCGCCAGGTCGACTCGAACGTCGATGTGCGGATGGTTCTTCTCAAGCTGTTCGACGACCACGTGCTCGATGAGATGCGGGCCGTGTACAAGGCGATCAACGCGCTGCTGATTGAGAATTCGATTTTGCCAAAGATCCGGTTTTCGGTCGCGCGTGGCAAAGACGGGGCTAAGGTGCCGCCTGCGGGACAACAGCAAGACGAGCAAGCGGCGGGTGGCGTCGCGCGAGTTGCTGACCGAGCGCCCGGAAACGACCAGGACCTGTTTGCGCAACTGCAAACACTGCTTGCAGGCAACCTCAAGGCATTGGCTCAACAAGGTGGAGCTGCTGCAGGACAGACCGCGGAGGGCGGCGCGGCGTTACCAAGCGCGGAGCTGTTGGGCTCGCTTACGCGCATTCAGCACGGAGATATCAGTGGGATGGCGGGTGCAGTATTGCCGCCGGCGGTTGTTGCCGGTACACCGGTTACAACCAACGTACTTCAGGAACTGAAGAGCACCAGTCTGGGCAGCGGCATGAACCAGATGGATGCCATGACACTGGACATCATGGCGATGTTGTTCGATGAGCTGTTCGACGACCCCAAGATTCCCAACAGCGTAAAAGGACTCATCGGCCGGCTGCAGATACCGATGCTCAAGGTCGCAATCGCCGACAAATCGTTCTTCTCCAGAAAGACGCATCCGGCCCGGCGGATGCTCGACAAGCTAGGTGAGCTGTCCGCAGGCTTGCCTGCTGACATCAGCGATTCCGATTCGATTTACGCAAAATTGGAGTCATTACTGCAAGACCTCATCGAAGGTTTTGAGGACGACGTCAAAATCTTTGACGACTTGCTCAAACGGCTCGACGTACTGATCGCTGAAGCGAGCGAGCGTGTCGAAGAAAAGACGCAGTCCATTGCCAAGCAGGTCGAACAGGAAGAAAGCCTTGCCCTGGCGAAGACCGTGGCGCAAGCCGAAATAAAAGTGCGTGTGCGCGCCAGCGCCGGGGCGCTGGCGGTAATCGAATTTCTGGCACAGCAATGGGTCAAGTTACTGATTGTCATTCATGTCAAGGAAGGCGAGGAAAGTGAGGCCTGGAAGGCCGCCCTCGAGACTGCAGAACTGCTGCTGTGGAGCAGCGAACCGAAAGAGACGATCGCAGAGCGTCAACAATTGGTCGGGCTTTTGCCAGGCTTACTCAAGCGTGTGTCTGCCGGGCTGAATCATGCCGGTATTGATGACGAGATCCGCGTGAAATTCCTGACAGACCTGCGGAAACTGCATTCGCAGATCATAGGCAGTTCGGCAGAGCCGAAGTCCGAAGCGCCATCCGCGGCCCCTGCGATCAACGACACGCACCAACAGACGCAGACAGATGTCGAATCCAGCGAGCGGGACGCCAGTGAAGAACCCGCAGCGCCCGGTGCCTCCGTCGATCCAGAGGGTTCGATGGCTGTTAGCGAGTCGAAGGATCATGATGTCGCCGATGACAGCGTTGATGCTGCAACCGATGCCAAGCCTGACGAGCCGGAGTCAATATCAAAAGCGGGCGAGGCGGAAACCAGTGTCGAGGTGATCGAACTCGATAGTCTTGCGATGCCCGAGAGCAACGACGTAGAAGACAAGACAACAGAGCCCGGTGTTGTCACCACGCCTATCGAAGGTGAATCGGGCGCGATAGCCGGAGAGCAGGAAGTGGGCGAACCACCTTCCACAACGCCTGCGGCGAAACCTCAGGAGTCCGAGTTGCCGTCGCTGGCTCTGGAGTTCGAGGTCACGCCCAAAGCGCCAGCCGATCAAGAATCAGCGCCAGCCGAACAAGAATCAGCGCCAGCCGGGCAAGATGCAGTGCTAGCAGAGAAGTCACCTGCGGATACGCAGGCACTGAATCTCGAGTTAGAAGCCGCGCCGACCGACAGCGCGCCAGCGCTGAGTCTGGATTTGGACGCCGCGCCGGCGCAATCGGAGGCTGCGCCCCCTGAAGCCGCAACGCCGGCTGCGTCTACCGAAGAGACCCCCAAAGACGAAGCGAGTGAAGACCCGGGACTGCTGACGATGCAGTTTGCCGCCGCGGCAGCGGCGAAGGCGGCGGCTGCGCCAAACGAGGCCGCAAAGCCGGCTGCATCTAGCGAAGAGACCGCCAAAGACGAAGCGAGTGAAGATCCGGGACTGCTGACGATGCAGTTTGCCGCCGCGGCAGCGGCGAAGGCGGCGGATGCACCGACTGAAGCCGCAACGCCGGCTGCGTCTATCGAAGAAACCCCCAAACAAGTGGGAGAAAGTGAAGACCCGGGACTGCTGACGATGGACTTTACCAGGGCGTCTGCGAAATCAGCCCAAACAGTTCCGGCACCAGCGGCCAAGGCGAGCGCTCCGAAGACCAGTCCAACGCCCACCAAAGCCACACAGCCTGTTTCGCCATCGGGGAAAAAACCGGCCAGTCAACCTGCCGCTCCGGCACAGACAAAAGCCACACAACCGAAAACGGTGTCACCGGCGGCAACGCCAGCTGTTCCCAAGCAACCGGCCAAGCCGGTCGTTGCGAGGTCGGGCCGCGCGCCCACACAAACGGCACAGTCGGTAGCCGCAAAAGCCGTCAAATCCCGTGCGCTGCGTGAAGGCGCTGGAGCACACTCTGACAGCGTGGACTTGAATGCGCCGGTTGTCCTAAAAAATCCATTCGGTGATGGCGAAGTTCAGGTTAACGATCTGGATTTCACTGACTTTTCCAAGGATAACAGCGCAAAAGCTGGCACCGGCAAGGTCAGTGGCGCCAAACGTCAGGCCGACCACCCGGCTATCCCGAAAGATCTTGCCGAGGGGTCCTGGATTGAAATCCGCGAAAAAGGCGGATCCGACAAAGCCAAGCGTGCCAAGTTGTCGATCGTTTCGCCACTCAAGACCCGCTTCGTTTTCGTGACGCGGCAGGGGCGAACTGTGCTCGATTGCTCGCGCGCCGAGCTCGCGCGCCGCTTTTTGGCTGGCGAAGTAGTGCTCTCGACCGAAGAGGCCGAGGC
>JBFKXV010000352.1:0-3516 GCA_041637935.1 Burkholderiales bacterium
ACTCCTCGCGCCTTGCCTGACCCCATTTTGGGGAGCAACGCATCGACCCAATGTGTGTTAACAGGCCCTAGTCACTGGTAACGAGTGCCGGCTGGCGCCCCAGCTCCGTAGCGTAAACCGGCAGGCGGTGACATAGTTCGGTCACTGCGTCTCGCACGCGGTTCAGATTCGCCGCGTCCTGTGGTGCGTCGAGCACATCGGCGATGAGATGTCCAAGCCGTTCAGCCTCGGCGTCAGCGAATCCGCGCGTTGTCATCGCCGGCGAGCCGATGCGTACGCCGCTGGTGACAAACGGCTTCTCCGGATCGTTCGGGATCGCGTTCTTGTTCACCGTGATGTAAGCATTGCCAAGCGCCGCCTCCGCATCCTTACCGGTGATCTTCTTGGCCCGCAGGTCGACCAGAAACATATGGCACTCGGTGCGCCCGGAAACAATGCGCAGGCCGCGTTTTTGCAGCGTCTCCGCCATAATGCGCGCGTTGGTCAGCACCTGCGCCTGGTATTGCTTGAACTCCGGCTGCATCGCCTCTTTGAATGCAACTGCCTTGGCGGCAATCACGTGCATCAGCGGCCCTCCCTGCGTGCCGGGAAAAATAGCCGAATTGATCGGCTTCTCGAACTCGGCGTTGCCGAGAATGATGCCACCACGCGGACCACGCAATGTTTTGTGAGTTGTGCTGGTCACGAAGTCGGCGATACCGATCGGGCTGGGATAGTGGCCGGTTGCAATCAGCCCCGCATAATGCGCCATATCTACCAGCAGGTAGGCGCCGACACTGTCGGCAATCTCTCCGAAGCGCTTCCAGTCGATAACCAGCGAATAGGCCGACGCGCCTGCCACGATCATCCGCGGGCGGTGCTCCTGGGCCAGACGCTCGACCTCGTCGTAGTCGATCTCCTCATGCTTGTTGAGACCATAGCTCACCACGTGGAATAGCTTGCCGCTGAAATTGACTGGCGAACCGTGCGTCAGATGACCACCGTGCGCCAGGGACATGCCGAGAATCGTGTCACCCGGTTGCAGCATCGCCAGATAAACAGCGGCGTTGGCCTGACTGCCCGAGTGCGGCTGCACGTTGGCCACATCAGCATTGAACAGCTGCTTGATACGGTCTCGAGCGAGCGTTTCCGCCACATCGACGAATTCGCACCCGCCGTAATAGCGCTTGCCCGGATAGCCCTCGGCGTACTTGTTGGTCAGAACCGAGCCTTGTGCCGCCAGTACCCGCGGACTGGTGTAGTTCTCCGAGGCAATGAGTTCAATGTGGTCCTCCTGGCGGATGCGCTCGGCTTCCATTGCTTGCCACAGGTCCGGGTCAAAATCCTTGATGGTGTCGTTTATCGTAAACATGGCGGGAAGGAACAGGAAATGCGCGCAATTCTAGCATCTTGCGGCGCAGCAACCGTATTCTTCCGGGCACGTTGCCGCGGCGCCCGCCAGCCCGGGCGGGCCGTAGAGCACACCGAAGCCGCCACGCGAGGCGCTGCCCCCATTTGTGGTGCCGGTGGCTCAAGGAGCGGGCCACAGCTGCCGTAATTCGGACGTGCGGCCAAAGATTTCTTGCCGGCCGCGATAGTGCATCTGGACTGACCCGGCTGTGTCTGCCGCTATGCCAGTAATGCCGAGCCACACCAACCCACCATGCAGAAGATCTATATTGGACGCCAACCCATCCTCGACCGGAAAAATCGTCTGGTGGCGTTCGAACTCCTGCCGCGCCTGACACGAGAGCGGCGGGCGTCACCGGTCAGGTCCGAAACAAGCGACGACGGTGCGGCCGACGCCTTGTCCACCTCCGCCGAATTGGTCATGGACGGCATGGCCGGCTTCGGCATGCAGCAGATTCTCGGCACCGTTCTTGGCTATCTCAACATTGACCAGCAGTTTCTGATGAGCGACTTTGTCAGTACCTTGCCGCATGAACACGTGGTACTGCAGCTCAGGGATTCGATTCGCTTCGACGACCAGGTAATCGAACGCTGCAAGGCGTTGAAGGCCGAAGGCTACCGCCTGGCATTGGGCGACATCTCCAAGCTCAACGGCGACATGCTCAAAATGCTGCCCATGGTCGAGGTCGTCAAAGTGGATGTGACCGCAACCGAGAGATCCAAGCTGCGCCCATTGGTCAAGATCCTGCGCCGCTGGCCGGTTACCCTGATCGCCGAAAAAGTAGAAACCCCCGAACGGGCGCGTGACTGCGCCGATATCGGTTTCGACTGCTTCCAGGGCTATTACTTCGCCAAGCCGGAAGTGCTGTCCGGTCGCCGGACCCGCCCCGCCAAGGTGGAACTGACGCGTTTGCTGGCGCTGGTGCTGCGCGACGCAGATGTACGCCAGCTCGAGAACGCGATGAAGGTCCAGCCCAACATCACCTACAACCTGCTGCGCATCGTTAACTCGGTCGCCTATGGACTACGCGTGAAAATCGGTTCAGTACGCCAGGCAATTTTACTTCTCGGCCGCGCCCAGCTGCGCCGCTGGCTGCTGCTGATGATGTACGCGGCTGAACGAAGCGACGCGAACGCACAAAGCGCATTGCTGCAGCTGGCGGCAACGCGCGGCCGCCTGATGGAAATTCTTGCGATGAAAGACAAGTCCACTGACGAGGAATATCACGAACGCGCATTTATGTGCGGCATCCTTTCCTTGCTCGATGTGGTACTCGAACTGCCAATGGGCAGCGCAGTCGGCCAGCTCACGCTCGACGATTCGGTCAAGGAGGCACTGCTTGCGCGGACAGGCCGCCTCGGTGAACTGCTGAAGTTGGTGGAGAAAAAAGAACTCGACGATCCGGATGAGTTGTCTGTTGCACTCGAATATCTGTCCTTCGTCACCCTCGAAGAACTGGTCAGCTCGGATGCCGAAGCCGCGATTTGGGCGGCGCGGCTGTTGACCGAGGATGCGCGCGCAGCCTGACCCGGGACACGCCACCCGCCACCCCGCTGCTGTCCGGGGCTAGCGCATGTGGCCTGTAATCATGTCAAGCTGATAGCGGATGACTGACCTAGGTCAATGCGTCAATGCGGTCCCAAACATAGCGTAGTTTCCTGTGCTCACCTCCGTCAGGGGGCGTCCATACACCCTCGCCGGCGCGCTTAGCGCCCAGTGTTTCGTAGAACCGCATGGCCGATGTGTTTGACTCCAGCACCCACAAATACATGCCGGCCGCCGGCCATGACTTCAGGCACCATGCCGCCACCTCCTTCATCAAAGCGGTGCCGATGCCTTGTCTTTTCTGGTCGGGCGCGACGTGCAGATTGTCGAGAAAACTGCCCCATTTCACATCCTCAGCACCGAACACACAAGCAAAGCCGACAACGCTGCCAGCCATTTCGGTAACGACGACATATTGATTGGCCGGTGCCGAACAAAAGCGTTCCTGCCACAGCGCCTGACGCTCGGCGTAGAAGGTCCGATCGAGATAATCGTCTTGCAGCATGCCGCGGTAGGCGACACGCCAGCTTTCGGCATGAAGCCGGGCAATGGCGGGGGCATCCGCCGCAACCGCAGTTCGC
>JBFKXV010000353.1:0-3504 GCA_041637935.1 Burkholderiales bacterium
GCCACGAAGATTCGCCGTGCACGCGCAGGAATGGCTCATGCTCACCCAGATCGGCGCGGTTGCGGCCGTGCTGGTGCTCCTGGCGGCGCTTTACCTTGGCATCAAGTTGCTGAGCCGATTGCCGCATTTGCAGGTTGGTGGCGCCTGACGGGCATCCTGCGCCGGTAAATCTGTGCGCCCCTCCGATACGCTGATCACGCTGCTGGCCGTGCTGCTGGTATTGAGCGCCGGCCTGGTGGTGAGTTATCGGGTTACCGATGGTTTCCAGGCATTTACCCTGGAGTCTGCACGTCGCGTGCAGGCGATGCGCTCGCCCCGGCTGCTCGCGGAACTGCCCCTTGAGCTCGCAGAAGGGGAGAAGCGCACGCTGGCCGACTGGCAGGGGCGCTATGTCCTGGTCGACTTTATATTTACCCGCTGTACAACGTTATGCACGGCGATGGGCTCGGGTTATGCTCGGTTGCAGCACGCGCTCTCGAACGAACTCGAATCGGATCGCGTGCGTCTGCTGACAGTATCGATCGATCCGCGCCGCGACCAATTAGCCGATCTCGCCGAGTATCGCCTTCGTTACACCCAAAACATCAGCGGCTGGGATATTGGCCGGCCGCAAGATGAACAAGTGCTTGCGGCATGGCTTTCGTCGTTTGGAGTTGTCGCGATTCCGGAGCCGTTGGCCGGGATTGCCCACAACGCAGCAATTCACGTGGTCGCACCGAATGGCCGATTGGTAGCGATCTATGACCTGGCTGACATTGATTCCGTTGCCGGCTACGTGCGCAACCGACTGGATGATCCGGTGTGATGGCGAACGTGTCTGCCAGACAGGTTGCATGGGCTGCAGTTGTAACGTGGGCTCTTCTGTTCACGCCACCGCTGCGCGCTGTACTCGAATCCTCGATGATGCTGCAAATGCTGGTTCAATTGCCGTTGCTTTTTCTGACCGGGTTTGCGCTGGGATGGGCCTGGCGAAACGCGCCCCTGCAAAGCGGCGTGGGTCGTGCACTTGGCACGGTAATGCGTGCCAATCGTTGGGGCATCACGGGTCTGATCGTTGCCGCGTTCACCATGACACTGTGGATGCTGCCGCGTTTGCTTGACAGTGCGCGGCTTGATGTCAGTTTCGATCTGGTCAAGTTTGTCACGGTCAGCCTGTTGGCAGGCCTTGCAGTGTCAATCTCGTGGCGGGCCACGCCGGCAATTCTACGGGCAGTCATCCATCTGGAGGTGATTGCAACGTTATTGCGCTTTGGCTGGGGCTATCTTGCTTCTGAAGAACGACTCTGCCTGGTCTACCTGGTTGGTGATCAGCAACGAACCGGCAGCGCGCTGCTGGTGCTCGGGGCAATCTACGCGCTCGTTGTCGTCTGGCGGCCGCTGTTTGGCGGGCTGGATATGAAGGCCGGCAGCAATTCCCCGACGGAACTACGAGCGCCGTAACAAAGTCGCTGTTTGCCCGCTGACGCGGTCGCTGGCCTGCGTCAGAAACAGCCGGGCAACTTTGCTGCCGCCAGGCGTTCGATTGACCAACAGAAAATCCCGGACGTTACTGCTTCTGATAGACGCCGTCCGGGTAGCAGGCTTTGGCCATCAGCTCGCATCCCTCGTGTTCGACCAGCATTATCTGGCCAAGCCGTGAGAAAAAAAGCGAGCAGCCGGCTTGCGGGTTGCTATAAACCAGCGTATTAGCGCGTTGCTCCGTGATGTATTGCGTCCACGAGCGACACATGTGGCTTTGGTGATTGACGTGGAACTTCAGCACCCCGTTATCGGCCGGCTCCAGAAGCAGATTCTTGCCCGCTGTCGTATACAGGGTGAGGCCGGCATGCAGGTCGGGCAGTGTGCCCAGATCGGCGTCAAACGCACCTGCCTCGTGCGCGCCCTTGATGTATTTTGCCGCAACGTTCTCACCTTCAGAGTAAACGATCAACTGACCATTTTGTTCACTGCGGTAACTGCTGAACGTAATCGGCGCAACGATGTCGTTTCCTTCGACTTTGACTTTGGTGTCGCCAAGCATCAGTTTCTGAAATGCTCGATAGTCGTTCAGAGCGGCGATTTCGGCCGGTAGTGTGACGCGCAGCGCAGCGCTGCAGATGTGCTTGTCAATACTCTTGTTATACCCGGTCGATGCTACGTCCGTGACTGTGAGCCTGACTTGAGACATGATCTGTTCGACCCGAAGTTCGGGGTCGTTTCTCAGCAGTCCGTCGACGATGGCCTGCTCTGCATGACCCATCACAGCGGCGATCACGGTCTCGTCGTTGCAAGGGGGCGTCTTGGCTCCGCATGCAGCGGCCATGAGTGGGACTGCGGCAAACAGCGCCAACCGCACCGGCAGGGGAGCAATCGGGGCACCGATTCCGGATATGAAACGGTGTCTTTTTATGGAACGCAGTCTGTGTAGAAAACCGAATCTGTACAAATATCTAACCTGTTCTGCCGGGAATGGTTTTGGTGCTCTGTCGGCCCGCTTCGCTTCAGCTTGTCTGGCATGCGCCTGAATGGCGATCGGTGGGCTCGGCACGTTTATTTGCAGCTTTGCCGCAAGATTCCTGCCTATTTGGCGATCGTGATCCGCGGTGACTGAATCGGCCAGGTTCCGCGCGTTGTCTTGCCATTCGCAGCAATGCTTATCCAGGCATAGCGCCCAAAATGGCGCAGTCGCTGTCCCAGTCGCGACCAGTCATGATCCTCTTCGGTGCCAGCCCGGACGGCGACTACCACCACCTGTCGCGTGGTATCCGGAACAATCCATACCTCGACGGCACCGTTGTCGATCTGTTCGGGTCGCGCTGCCAAAGAGGCGTGCTCCAGAAAGACGGCGACGTCTTCCTTGTTGCCAGCGATCATGAGCGGCTTGCCTGCGTCAGAGACATCTGTCGACGCGATATTTATGACATCGCCTTCGCTCAAACCAGCTGCTATTGCACTCACAGCCTCTTTCAGGGACTCTTGTAGCGCCGCAACCTGGACCGATTCGGCAGCAATGACATCGCGCAATATCGGCGGCGCTTCTTCAGGAGCGAGCTTGCGCCACACTTCAAACTGCGGATCGACCTGCACGGCGTGTGCTGTCGCCTGAGTGGCGATCCGCGCTTTCTGCCTGGTGCCAGAAAGGGGCACGCGCTTGTCAATTGATCCATTGTCCAAGAGCAAGCGCACTGGCACCAGTAAATTGTGCGGTTCCTTGATTTGGTCCTGGGTAAGCTCAATCTCGATTTCACTTTTGCCGCTGCCCGACAGTTGGGCCTTTGTCGAGCGTATGCGCGGTGCGCCAGTGCGATCGAGCCATTGGTTGAAGAAGTCGGCAAGCGGTGCCTGGGCTGCTTGCTCGAACGCCTTTCGCAAATCGTCGAAGCTGGCGCTGGTATGCCGGTGCTCGTTCCAGAAGATGCGAATACCTCGCGTAAATTCTTCGCTCCCGAGGCGGGTGCGCAGCGCATAGAACATCATCGCTGCTTTGCCGTATCCGATTGCTGCGGAGGCACTATGGTGCCGGGC
>JBFKXV010000354.1:0-3501 GCA_041637935.1 Burkholderiales bacterium
GGCACGCTCTCGTGACTTCCATGGCAGCTCCAGGCTGTCCAGGGAACCTGCCTCGCCTTGCCGCAGCAGACGTTGCAAGCGGCTGTTCATGACATTGAGGCGCGCCGTGCGGTCGGACTCGTCGCTATCGCTGAACGCGTCGGCAATCACCAGCAATGCCGTCGCCACTTCAAGTTCGATATCGGTTTGTTCAGTACCGGTGCGTTGAACATCGGTTTGTTCAAAATCGGTTCGTTCAACATCAGCACGCGCAGTCTCAGAAGTGCCGTGCGTCTCGGCTGCAGCACGCACTGTTTCCATTAATGCCGTCAACTCATCGGGCAGCTCACGCGAGATTTCGCCGAGCCGCTTCACGAAAGCCTCCACGCTGGCGAGCGCCCCGTCAGCGGCAACAGTCTCCCACGAGTCCTGCAGAGCCTGCACCAGCGATTCGTTGTCTGTATCGCGTGTTGGCGGCACGGTGGCGGACTCCGGCTGGGCGGTTTCGAGTTCGTAGTGCTCGCGCACCTCACTGACCAACGCACTTCCCGGCTCGTTCTGGGCGAGGAAATAGAGCATTTCCCGCAACAAAACTTCTGGCGGTTCAATCTGGTCTGCGCATAAACGTGCAAGATACTTGTCGAGGCGAGCAAAGACACGTTTAACGTGGACGCTGGTCGATATGTTGCCGCTGTCCAGATGTTCAATAAATGCCCGGGCGACCCACCAGGGCGCCGGATCCGGTGCCTCGGCGTGAATTGCGCCAACAATATCTCGCATCACGCTCAGACTGTCTGCGTCGCCTCGCAGCCAATCGAGTAACGCCTTTTGGAACTTGGCTCGCAATTCGCGCAGCGATCCGGCGCTGAAGTCAAGGCTCTCGTCGCTGTCTGGCGCTTTTGCCGCTTCCGGCAAGGAACGAGTCAGGTTGGTTTCAAACAACTCCAGCTCGGCAAGCCGGTCGGAACCGCGGGCCCCAAGCAGCTCGCCCATCGTTTCGGACAGCGCCAACGGATCCGGCGCCATGCCGTCCGCCAGTCCATCGACGTACGCCTGCACGGCTCCAAGACCACGCGCGCTCTTGGTGCGTATCTCCTCCAGACGGGCTTCGCTCAGGGTTGCCCGGTCAGCACCGATCGCTTCGCCCAACAGCTGCTCGATTTCGAGCAGCACTCTGGTTGCGCCTGCCACTTCGGCCACTCGCAACGCACCTCGCACTTGTTCTATTGCGCTGCGTGCCTGCTCGAACGTATCGTCCGCAGCAAGCGCATCTTCGGACATGAGCATGGTCTGAGCCTCGGTCAAACTGCGTTTGACCTCGCTCGTGATCATGCTTAGCGTCACATCGTTTTGCATTCCGAATCACTCTCCGGGTTATGCGACCTTGAATTTCGCCACAGAAGATTTGAGCGACTGTGCCTGGCCAGCAACTTCTGTTACCGATGTAGTAGCGAGCTGGGTGCCCTCGGTCGTGGCGGCTGTGACGTCGAGCACATCGCGCATGATTTTGCGCACCTCTTCTGCAACGACGACCTGCGTCTCGGTATTCACGGCGATGCGCTGAATCATCTCCGCCAGGTCGCGCGTCACTGTTTCGATTTCGTTGAGCGCACGTCCCGCCGTATCGGATAGCCGGGCTCCCTCGACCACACCCTGGATACTGCTCTCCATTGCTGCCGCCGCTTCCAATGCGTCGCCTTGGATCGCCCGCACCAGTCCCGCGATCTGCGTGGTCGCCTCTCCTGAGCGTTCCGCAAGCAACTGCACTTCCTCGGCCACCACAGCAAACGCGCGTCCGGCTTCGCCGGCAGCAGCCGCCTGAATCGCCGCATTCAGTGCCAGCACGTTGGTTTGTTCGGCGATATCGGTAATCACGTCGACGATCTCGCCGATTTCCTGCGAGCTTTCACCGAGACGCTTCATTCGCTTGGCTGTTTCCTGTATCTGCTGGCGTATCTCGTTCATGCCGCCGATTGAGTTCTGCACCGCCTCCGAGCCACGCTCAGAAGTCGCCAACGATTTGCGAGCAACCTCCGCTGACTCATTAGCGCTCTGTGAAACTTCGGTCATCGACTGCGTCATCATTTCGACCGAGACGTCAGCTGCCTCAATGTCTTCTGCCTGACGGGTTGCGTCGGCAATCAAACGCCGCGACGTTTCCTGGGCATTCTCGGTTGATGTGGAAACTTCGTCAGCCGCGAGGTTAATGTCGCGCACCACCTTGCGCAGCTGGCCAACCGTAACGTTGACTGAGTCCGCAATGGCACCAGTGATCTCCTCTGTTACCTCTGCCTGAACCGTGAGATCGCCGTTGGCGATGACAGACAGTTCATCCATCAAACGCAGAATGGCGGCCTCGTTGCGTTTGTTCTTCTCATCTACGTCGGCTGACTCGGTTCGCCGCTGGCTGATCGCGCCAAACAATCGGCTGCCGAGCGCGATGAGCGCGACCAATGCGATCACCACAGATGCGCCGCCGATCACTCTTGCCCGCATCACCAAGCTCTGCATGTCGCGCACGCGCATCGCCTGCAGCTCACTGCGACGCGCTGCGATTGTCGTGCTGAGTTTGCCAAGAGCCTGGCCCAGGGATTGATGCAGTTGCGGGGCACGCAACAAATTCTCGCCGTCAAGAAAAGACAACTGTTTCCACTGATTCTTTACCTGCTGCCATTGCGCCGCGGGATGCAATTCATTGCCGACGGTGCGATGCGCCGCTTCGACGGCATTGAGCGTTTTGTTCACCTCGCTGGTACTGCGCTGCAGCGCCTCGCCCGCTGCGAGGTCGCCGGACAACCATCGCGCTGTGGCGTTCTGATGCGACATTGCCGCGTTGACAAGACGTGCGACATCGGCGGCATAGGCCTGCTCACGCATTTCGGCGCGACCATTGGCCATCGAGGCTTTTTGTCCCAGCGCACCGAAAAAACCCAGTGTCACGATAGGCAACAGAAAAATCAGGCAAAGAAGCGCCAGCAACTGCAAATTAGCAAGCGATTTGCCCTTTGCCGAGCCCTTTGCTCGCGCTGCGTCGGCAGATGCCGTGTCGGCGCTTACCGGATTGATGGTATTGGTGAGTTCCATTTGAACCTCGCTTCAGTTGATTCGATCGATGACGATACTTTGATGACCATTGTCCTTAAGCGGCTGCAGCGCAAAATTCTTCCGCAGACAGCAATCGCGATAACGCAAGTTCGCGCCAATGCTGTCCGTGGGCGTCTGAGTATTCCTTGACGACCCAGCTATCCTCAGCAGACGGCAGCGGCGACAATTCAGCGATACTTTTCAGGCCCAGCACCCGGTCAACCAGAATTGCTGCGTTACTTCCGTGGCGTTGTCCCACCAGCAGCAACCGCGATCGCGGTTGAACTGCAGTCAGCGAATCACCAAAAAAAGCGGCAAGATCAGTGACCGCGTGCAAGCGCCCGCGCACGTTGGCCAGTCCCAGCATCCACGGCTTGGTCCGCGGCACAGGCGTCATCGCGGGTACCGGTATCACTTCGCCGGCATCGGGCAGTGCCA
>JBFKXV010000355.1:0-3476 GCA_041637935.1 Burkholderiales bacterium
CCGTGCCGGCCTGACGCAGGCATCACGCATGACAACATGGTGGGCCGGGGGTGTCGCTCTATTGGCAACGCTGCTGCTGGTTCTGTTCGGCTCGACCTTTATCGACATCCTCACTGTGGAGCCCGGTGTACGCTCGACTGCCCGCGTGTTCCTGCCTTGGGCCGCGCTGGCGCCACTCGTCGGAGTATGGTGCTTTCAGCTCGACGGCATTTTTATTGGCGCGACGCGCTCCGCTGATATGCGCAATGCCATGCTGTTGTCAGCGGCAATTTTTCTGGTGGCGTGGTATTTACTGAGACCACTGGGAAACCACGGTCTCTGGGCCGCGCTATACGTTCACTACGCCGCGCGCACATTCACTCTGCTGTACTACTTCCCCGGGCTGCGGCGTTCTATTCCGGTTTAGTTCACATCAATTTGCTTGATGAAAAATGATCAGTTATCCACGTACCCGCAACATGGCATTGGGCAGGTACCGAATCAGTTCGATCCAGTGCAGCTTATCCGGAACGTGAAGGCCTGATATTCTTGACCTGTAACGCGCAGACAGGACACACAGATGATCGTTAGCAGACAAAACTTCGCAAGACTTTGTACGTTTCTCGTCTCTTTTGCATTGTTAAGTCTCAGCCAGACCGTTGGGGCAGAAACAATGCGTCAGTATCGACTGCAGAAGCACGGCACGGGCTATCTGCTTGAACTGACGACCGCACCCGTTCCCGCAATCACCGCTGATCAGATCCTGGTCAGAGTGCATGCCACATCGCTAAACCGCCGTGACATTTACATCCTGCAGGGCCGGTACCCGGGACCCGAATTTACCGGACGTGTCCCGCTGTCCGACGGCGCCGGCGAAGTGCTTGCAGTGGGAAACAATGTGACGCAGTTCAAGGTGGGCGATCGTGTAGCGGGTACTTTCTTCACGAACTGGAATGGCGGCAAATTCGCCGCAACAGCGTTGTCTTCTGCGCGGGGCGGTGCAGTAGACGGCATGTTGTCCGAAATGATTATTGCCACCGAAGACAGCCTGGTGAAGATTCCAGCACATCTAACCTTCGAGGAAGCAGCGACACTGCCGTGCGCAGGCGTGACTGCATGGAACGGGCTCTTCAAGGCAGGTAATCTGCAAAAAGGCGAATACGTACTTCTTGAAGGCACGGGTGGCGTTTCAACCTTCGGGTTACTGTTTTCGGCAGCCGTGGGGGCGAAGCCGATCATCACCAGTTCGAACGACGAGAAACTCGAAAAAGCCCGAAGCATCGGTGCCATAGGCACCGCGAATTACCGAACGAACCCGGACTGGCCTGATGAAGTACGAAAAATCACTGGCGGGAAAGGCGTTGACCATGTACTGGAGGTGGGTGGGGAAAAAACCATGCCCCTGGCGATCAAGTCGCTCGCCAATGGCGGTCATATCGCAATCATCGGTGGCTTGTCCGGGTTCGGCGCATCAATCCGTACCACCGATTTGCTCCTTCGCTCAGCGTCCGCCAGTGGCATCTATGTCGGTTCGCGAGAGGATTTCGAGGCGATGAACGCTTTGATCGAAGAGCACAAGATCAAACCGCTCATTGATAAAGTGTTTTCTTTTGAAGATGCGCCGGCCGCTTACGACTACATGCAGAACGCAAGTTTCATGGGCAAGATCGTAATCAAAATCATTCCGTGAGCGCCGTCCGCCCCCCCGGCACATTCGACGGCGCCACTGCTTTTGTCACGAAAAAACTCGTAGGCCTGTCTCGTCCCACCAGAATCGAACGCTACCATTACAGGATTCGTCCGGTTAGTCCGGAACGTTCAGGCCCGCCTTGCGATAGCCACCAAAAAAACCTTTTCGGGATTTCCTCTGGAATATCGGGATACCCGAATACCAGGGTGGAGTCACAAAAAAAATCACTCGGCAGGGATTCTGTTTACGCGGCACAATAGCTCGGGGAATCAATCGCGCAGAACAGACGGGCGAGTTCACGCCCGCAAATGATGCAGCCGCGGTGCGGTGGCGACGGCTTGCTAATCGCACACCAGTCTCTGGCACAACCGGTTATCGTGGGAAGATCTGCAGTCAAACTGCGCGAGGGAGACAAGGATGCGTTTGGAGGGGAAAACAGCCATCATCGTGGGCGCCGGCCAGAGTCCCGGTGAAGGGATCGGTAACGGCCGCGCCACCACAATTCGTTTCGCTCAGGAAGGCGCACGAATTCTTGCTGTTGACCGGGATATCGAATCGGCACAAGAGACCGCCGAACTGGTAAAGAAGGAAGGCGGGGAGTGCCTGGCCTTTGAAGCCGACGTTACCCAGGAGTCGACGCTTGCCAACGCAATCGCTTTTGCGCAGAAGCGTTGGGGGCGCATTGACGTGTTGGACAATAACGTGGGCGTCAGCGTCGGGGGTGGAGATCAGCCGCTTCTGGAAATTACCGAAGAAACGTTCGATCGTATCAACGCGATCAATCTTCGCGGCACAATCATGGCCTGCAAGTACGTTATTCCCATCATGCGTGAACAGAAAAGCGGCGCCATTATCAACATCTCTTCGATGGCGGCGTGGGTGGACTTTCCGCTCGTTGCCTACAAGACCACCAAGGCCGGCATGATCGCTTTCACGCAACAACTTGCACTCGACAATGCCGCCTACGGCATCCGTGCCAACAGCATCCTGCCGGGGCTGATGAATACGCCGATGGCAGTCGACACGCGCGTTCGCGCCACCGGAAAGTCGCGCGATGAAATTGTATCGATGCGCAACGCAAAAGTGCCACTTCGAGAAACAATGGGAACTGCCTGGGACGTTGCCAATGCCGCGCTGTTTCTTGCCTCAGACGAAGCGCAATTTATAACAGGGATAGCGCTGCCTGTAGATGGAGGTGCGCTTGCCCGCAAAGGCTAGCGCGCGAGCCAACTGTCGTCACAATGAAAACCGGGTAAGACACCATGTGGAGGAGTTCAACATGAGCCGGATACCAGAGTTAACGCCTGAGTCGCTGACTGACGCACAGAAGGAGGTGATTGAGTTGATCACATCCGGACCGCATCAGAAAGTAATGGGTCCCTACCCTGCCTGGCTGCAAAGCCCGGAGTTGGCGAAGCGCACGCGCTCACTCAGCGAATATCTGCGCTTTCAGTCCACACCGTCGAAGCGGCTCGCCGAAATTGCCATTCTTATCACCGGTCGGCACTGGAAGGCGGAGTTTGAGTTTTACGCGCATGCGCAACTGGCACGCAAGGCGGGTGTCGAGGAGCCCATCATCGAAGCGCTCGCGGCAGGCAAACGCCCGTCGTTTTCGAGCTCCGACGATGAGATCGTCTACGATCTGTGCATCGAGATGCTCAATACGCGCCGCATTACCGACGCCACCTACAAACGCGCACTCGACGCCTTTGGTATGCAAACGCTGGTCGAACTGGTCACGATCATGGGCTATTACTGCATGGTTTCGATCACCTTGAATGCGTTCGAGGCGCCACTGCCTCCGGGC